>JACQZO010000009.1 GCA_016207805.1 Candidatus Abawacabacteria bacterium
ATGCCGCGAGACAGGATTCTCCAGGATGAGGACGTGGCTCCCATGTTTGCTTGCTTTTTAAATATACTCAAAAAGCCTCATAACAATATACGAGGATTAGGATTAGGATAAGATACGTCACACCTACGGTGCTCGTGTGGTCGGGGTGATCCGATTTGAACGGACGACCTCAGCGTCCCGAACGCTGCGCGCTAGCCAACTGCGCTACACCCCGTTAGTAGAACAAGAATAAGTGGGAATTGCGAAAACAATATAGTCTATGATCCAGATTATAAAAAATTGTTCCGATACAGAATAATTGATTAAAGCTTATAATCAAGAAAACAGGCATTGCCATGTACCGCTTCTGGTATATGGTCGGGATGAGAGGACTTGAACCTCCGACCTCTTGCACCCCATGCAAGCGCGCTAGCCAACTGCGCTACACCCCGTTGAGCGCCACGAATGTAGCATAAGTTTTCTTCATGCGCGAGTAGTTTTTATTACGTCGTTTCTGCATCCTTCATTTCATGTGTCTCAAAATGAAATAATAACCAATGCTAAATGAAAATGACTCAATAATTTTAATACTGAGCCATTTAGCAAGCTTATTAGGTATGATTAGTAGTGAAGCGAATATTACACTTTTCTTAAATTGTTTCTTGTGGACGCCCTAACGTCGGTTTCTTGTAAAGTCGTTGGTGTTGTCGGAAACATTGCCATTACTGTATCTGGTGTTGCTCTGGCAGGGCCCACCATTCTGGCTATAGCTATACTCACTGCTGCTGACTTCCCTTTGACGTTACTAATATGACAAGTGACGATGCCTCTTTGTGAGTCTACCTCAAAACGCATTTCATCATCAAAACTTGGTCTGCCTAATTTCTTTACTTCATGGTCAGAGCCCAATGCCATAGCGAATATATTGCTAAGACGTTCAGCCGTTTGAGCTGCGGTAGGGCTACTGGGGGATAAACTCCTACTCAAAAGAAATAAAATCTTTCCTTCACGCCCGCCTTTTCTAAACTTTTCTTCGACATGATCTACCGATCTATCACCTTCATTTAAAGCCATAAAAATTATTAATTCTTATCATTGTATCATAAATTATATTGGAGAAGTGAGGCGGTCTGCATAAATGAGACTGCGCACTAATAGCAAATACTTCTGCTAAACGCAATGAGTTGGATTATAGGAAAACCTATCTTTTGTGTTTACGATCGATTGAAACAATGTGAAAAGGCGATTTACTTTGCTGCTTAATAACGTAAGATACTGCTAGGATTTTCTTTTATGCAAACAATCTACATCGTTATTAGCAGTGTACTTGCGCTGATTTCTCCTATCGTTTACGCCCGGGCAATTTTACGCGGAGAAGCAAAGCCTCATCGGACGACGCGCTTTGTATTATTAGTGATCACTGCATTATCCACTGCTTCATTATTAGCAAATAATAATACAGTTGCAGTCTGGTTAGCTGGGGTATCAACGTTACAGGCAATTATTATTTTTGCATTAAGCATTAAACACGGCATGGGAGGTTGGGCGAAGCTAGATATTCTTTGTCTAATTATTGCTGTAGTGGGGATAATTGTTTGGCAGACTACCAATAATCCTATATTGGGACTGTACTTTTCTATTCTTGCTGACTTCACTGGCATGATTCCAGCAATTATCAAAACTTATCGTTTTCCGAAAACAGAGATTGTCACTTTTTTTCTTCTTGATACGATCGCAGCGGTATTTACTTTATTTGCTATTGATCAACTAATACTAGAGAATATTGCATATCCGATCTATATATTTGTGATCAATTTAATTATGTGTGCCTTGATTGTTGCTCCGCGTATGCCTAATGAAAGAATGAAGAATCCCGTTGCTTTATAAATACAAAGCAGCCAGAACAAAATCTACAGCTCTAGTAATGAATGTTTGCAAAATTGGCAAACCAAAGAAATTGCTTACAATGATTAAGCCAAAAAGTACTAATGGTCCATTGTCCTCTAGCCAGTCAGAAATATAAGCATATTTTTGACCTAAAAAAAGAAATAAAACTTTTGAGCCATCAAGTGGGGGAATGGGTAGAAGGTTAAATACCATCAAAGCAATATTGAGTGAAATAGTGAAAAAGAAAATAGTACTTAAAATGCCACCAGTGGGAACAAGGCCATATTTAATGAGCATTACCAAAAGCATAGCAAGCAATAAATTACTTACCGGACCAGCGAGAGAGATCAATGCCTGATCGCGTAAGGGCGAACGTAAATTCTGTGGATTTACGGGTACCGGTTTTCCCCAGCCAAATCGTACTAAAAAAAGCAAAATAGTACCCATAGGATCCAAGTGTCGCAAAGGATTGAGACTGATTCGCCCTTCAAATTTAGCTGTTGGATCTCCAAGCCAATTGGCTACTATAGCATGAGCACATTCATGGATAGTAATGGCGACAAGGAAAGCAATGATGGCAGCAATGAGGGTTGGGATGTCAAACATAGAAAGGGAAATAATTCTGAGTGCTGAATTCTGAATGCTGAATTGAGGCAGGAGGCTTCGCCGTTTTTAATTTTGTTGAAAAAATTATACATCATCGTCTACTCAACAGCTTTCATCCCCCTGTCCATTCTGAATTCTGCATTCAGCATTCAGAATTCAGTTACATTTCTCTTATAACACGAATTTTAGCGCCAAGCTTGTTTAATCTTTCTGCGATTTCTTCATAGCCTCGGTTGATAGAGTATACATTACGCAAAATTGACTTTCCTGGAGCGGCCAACATAGCGATAAGAATAATCATGGCTGGACGCAAGGCTGGAGGGCATACTAATTGAGTGGGCTTAAAAGGGGTGGGACCTTCAATGAATACCCGATGAGGATCGGCAAGAATCATTTGCGCTCCTAGCTTTGCCAGTTCCATAAAATAAATAGCGCGATTTTCGAAAGTCCAATCATGGATCAGTGTTGTTCCTTTAGCCTGTGCTGCTATGGGTACGAAGAAGGGGAGATTGTCTTGATTGATACCAGGATAAGGCTGGGCATGAATTTTTTCTTCTGCGGCTTGTAATGTAGATGGTAATACTTCTAGATCAACTAATTTGGTAAAGCCGTTTTGAGAAAAGTATTCTTTGGAACGCTTAAACTTTAGGCCCATTTTTTTTAGTTTGTATAATTCTAGTTCTAAGAAATCAATTGGACAGCGCTTGATCATCAGATGGGAGCCCGTGGTGATGGCGGCACTGAGGAACATCATCGCTTCAATTGGGTCCTCACTATTCCAATACTCTACATCTTGATCGATTTCTTTTATGCCTTCGATAGTTACCGTACTAGTACCTACCCCTTCTACTTTGACTCCTAATGTTTGGAGAAAGCGGCAAGTTTCTTGCACCATATAATTGGCGGGGGCAAATTTGATTACTGTTTTGCCTGGAATCTTAGCGGCTGCAATAATTAAATTCTCTGCTGCCGTATCTCCAGCCTCGTACATTACTAACGTGGTACCACGAAGCTTATTGATTGAAACATCATAACTATCACGGGTAACTTTAATTTTAACGCCCATTTCTTCCAAGCCAAATAAATGCGCGCTTACAGTTCTTTTGCCTAGTTTGCAGCCCGATGCATGGGGGAGAGAAAATTTATTAAATAGGTGGATTAACGGTCCCATTAGCATAATCACTGAACGAGTTTTGATAGCTGCATTAGTATTGATTTTGTCCAAAGCTAACTTAGCTGGTGGCGTTATTTCCAAAGTATTTTTCGCTGTCCATTTTATTTGCACACCAATACTAGTGAGCACTTCCAACATGCGATTTACTTCTTCAATGCGAGGGATGTTGTGTAGTGTGGTGGTGCCTTTATTGAGCAAAGAAGCACACAATAATCCCATAGCGCCATTTTTGGATGCATTGGTGGTGATTTCCCCGGAAAGCTTTCTGCCCCCCTCGATTTCAAAATCTATTGATCCTTCTGCTAGGCTAACAATTTTATGATTAAGAGCTTTACTTACTCTAGTGAGTATCTCCGTAGTGAAATTTTGCTCGCCTTTTTCCATCCTAGCTACTGCACTTTGACTCGTGCCAATGAGTTCAGCAAAATCCTCCTGGGTGAGACCTCTGAGCTCTCGTAATTCACGAATGAAATTGCCAATCTTGCCCTGTTCTTTTGCGATTAAAGTAGTCGACATTGAGAAGTGTTAACTGTAATACAAATATATCACATACGATATAATGTAAAGTGGTTGGGGCCTACTTGTAGTTGCGGCTTGTTATTTGTAATTTGTAATTCGTAATCCGTAATTTTTACGTCTCATGCTCTCATGCAACATTGGTCCTCAAAATCGTTTAATGCGTGGAATGACGGGTATTGTAGTTAACTTTTTGGTGGTTCTATTTTCTGCAGCAATTCCTTTATGGTTGTTTTGGTTGGGCATCGTAGTTAGCTATGCCATTCTATTCCAGGGAGTGGTGGGGTGGTGTTATGTGCATGCATTACTGGGAACGAAGAACCTGAAATAGAGCTAAGAGCTAAATGCTGAGAGCTAAGAGTTCGCCAATCTTAGCTCTTCGCTCTCAGCTCTTAGCTCTATTTATTGACTTTCTCCCAGCATTGAGTATAGTTACCTTCGGTTTCAGGTTTTTATTGTATCCATTAGGGTCTAGTTAAGGGTCTTGTGGGGCAAACTTGAACCACAAACTATCTTTAACTTAACTTTTGTGTCTCAAGTTTCCGATTCTTCTTCTCGTTCTCAAGGTGATGCAGCTGCTGAAGGCAGAAAACTTTTCGTTGGTGGTCTCCCATATGCGATGACTGCTGATGAGGTTCAAACTCTTTTCGCTGATGCTGAGGATTCAAATCTTCAAGTCACTTCAGTTTATCTCCCAGTAGATAAAATGAATAACAACCGTCCTCGTGGTTTCGGATTTGTAGAATTCGCTACTAAAGAGGATGCTCAAAGAGCTATCTCAAAATTCCACGGCTTTGAAGTTCAAGGTCGCAAATTGACTGTAAACGAAGCACGTCCTCGCGACGCTCGTTAGTCAAATTAGCGGTGGACAGGCAAAAGAATGTTCGTGATCTAAATTTTTTAGACTTGCGCCATTCTTTTTCCTACCATTCGTAATTTGTAATTCGTAATTCGTAATTTCTATGGCTCGTCGTTGTGATTTAACTGGCAAAAGACCAAGTGCAGGCAACAATCGTCCTTTTTCATTAAAGGCGACAAAGCGACGTTTTCTGCCTAATCTGCAAAAGCGTCGTGTGCAAATTGGTCCTGGCCAATTTATTACCTTAAAGGTTTCTACTCGTGCACTTCGCACATTGAGCAAAAATCTTGTAAAATAATCAATTCTCACATGGTCCATGACATTGGCTATGTGCTGACGAGTGACTTTATAGAGGGCATTTGTGTGCGGGTAACAAATCCGCAAGCAATGTCCTCTTTGCGTATCGGTCAATTAATTGTCATAGAATCTTCAACCAATGAATGGTTTTATGCTCAGATTAATAATCTTCATACCGCTTGGTTTCACGATCTGCAAGATCAACCTATATTACATACCATTCCCAAAAGAGCCGACCTAATGCAGCTCTTTATTGAAAATACTATTTCAGTGAGAGCGGTGAAAGCCTATAACGGTGGGGAATTGCTGGCGGTGAGATCAATCCCTTTACCTGGTCTTAAGGTGCGTTTTGCTACAGAAGAAGATATTGCTCTGATATATGGTCCTCGTGATGGAGATCATATTTACCTCGGTGAACCTTTAGAAATGAATGTGCCAGTAGTAATTAATGCTCAACAGTTTATCGAGAGAAGTAATGGCATATTTGGCAAATCTGGTACGGGTAAGTCATTTTTAGCTAGAATTGTGTTAGCTCAATTGATTCATGGCCAGAAAGTAGCAAATCTTATTTTTGATATGCACAATGAATATGGTTGGGAGAGTCGCAGTGAGCAAGGTTCAGGTAAAGTGAAGGGATTACGTCAATTATTTCCTGGCCAAGTGCTTATTTTTACTTTGGACCCGGAAGCATCAAAAGCTAGAGGCGTAAAGCCCGATCATGTACTGAATATTGCTCCGGAAATGATCACCGTAGATGATATTGCATTACTAAGTGAGGAATTGGATCTTTCCCAACCGATGTTGGATGGTATTGCGATGGTACAAAAAAAAGTGGGGGATGGTTGGATGAAGCGTCTCACTGATATCGATCCTGTACGAGTGAAAGATGATAGCGAATTTTTTGGTGTCGGCGAGGGCACCCTATTAGCTTTGCATCGAAAGTTGCATCGAATTACTGCTTTACCATTTTTGCGCGAAAGTAGTGAAAACCATTTACAAACGTTAGCTTTAGCACTGCAAAGTGGTAAAACCGTTATCCTTGAGTTCGGTCATCAAAATAGTGTAGTGACATATATGTTAGTAGCAAATATTCTTACTCGTTTGATTTATCAGCGCTATGTTCATGCTACTGAGCAATTTATGCAAAGTCAGCAGGCGAGTGACAAGGTAATTCCCTTGATGATTGTCATCGAAGAAGCGCATAAATTTTTGCAGGGCCGAGTAGCGCGAAGTACTACCTTTGGTACCATCGCTCGCGAAATGCGTAAATATTCAGTGACATTATTAATTATTGATCAACGACCATCTTCCATTGACCGAGAGATTTTGTCTCAAATAGGTACACGTATTGTTGCTATGCTCAATGATCCAGACGATATCGAAGCAGTATTCACTGGAGTTTCTGATAAACAATCATTGAAGTATTGGTTATCTACTTTGGATAGTAAAAAACAAGTGCTCTTGCTAGGTCATGCTTTACCTATTCCTACTCAAGTGCGGGTGTGTGAATATGATGAAGAATTCTATAAAACTCTTCAATCAAATACTGATAAAGCAGTGGAGGAATTATTTGGTTAATTAGAACCGATGTTGAGATCACAGAAAGGTATGTCACTACGAATGGCAGAGAGTTGTGTGATAGGGAAATGCTGCATGTTTTTGTTAACTGTTGCTGCCTGAAGTTTAAGGGAAGTGCAGGGAGGAAAGGAATAATTATGGTCAGCAAGAATTGAATGCGGTCTTTTGCCCAACTTTGCAAAAGTGGAAAAATACATTAGGATCCAATCTTTATGTTTTTTATGGCAAAAGTGACAACTCCAATACAATCAGATGCCGTGTTGCGTGTCGTGAATAAAGGATTACGTCAATACTTTAGCTCTACTATGGATAAAGCTTCCATTGCTGGAGCTGGATTCACTTTTTCTGGTGTTAAACTAGACGTTCGTAGTGACTTTTGGCGGGCATATAAAGCAGCTCAAGAAGATCGAAGCTCATTTCGTCGAAATATCTTAGATGCACTGAAAGTTGTTGCTCAATTAGAAAAAGGAAGATATTGGAGTGTTGCCGAATTCTGTCATGTTTTGGCCAATATAAGGATAGTTCTTGCTCGGACTTTGCAATCCATCACGGTCAAGAGTGTTCGTGATACTATCAATGAAAGTGATTATGCTCTTTTGGATGCTTGTAGTGACAGTGCTCAATTGGGTGATGACTTGGCTGGAGAGTTAGTTGTGGCTGAGCAGCGTCAAGTAGTACGTGCCATTTTGTTGTCTTTGGAGAGAAGATATCGTCATCTGCTGGTAAGTAGAGAATTTATTCGTCACCATGTGGAAACTTTAATAAATTATTATTTATGCACTGATCGAGATCGCAGGTGTCATGTCCCCCTCATGAACGAAGTTTCAGTGGCTCGTGGTGTTACCTTTGGTATGGAATTAGATAGGCTTTTGGAAAATGTGGTCGTACTTCGTCTCGAGCATCTCAATGAAAAGATAGCTTTTGACCAAAAGGTGCGAGATGTAAGGGCATTGGTTGAAGAGTGCCGTGGAGATCAAGGAAATGGGCATTTTTTGGCTGATGAAGGGGAACAAATAATTTTACTTGGCTATGGTAGTTCTGCGGTAACGGAGAGAATAAGAAGGCGGCGCAAAATAAGTGGTCGTGTTAAGGCGACTGTAGCTCCGGAAGATTTTGACGCGCTCGTTCATTCACGAGGCAGCCGGATTGGTTTGTAGCTTTAGGCTCAATTACTTATTTTCCCGTGAATTTAGGGAGAAATTAGTATTAATATTGCTATGAGTTCATCCGATACTGTGATATTTTATAGGTGAATTTTTCTTTGTTATGTACCGTCCTAATGTTGCTGCTGTGGTAGTGAACCACAATAAAGAGATTATGATCTGTAAGCGCAATGTTCCGCAAGAACATTGGCAATTTCCTCAGGGGGGCGTGGATGAGGGAGAGACTGAAGAACAAGCAGTTTTGCGTGAGCTACAGGAAGAGCTTGGTTCTAATAAATTTTCTTTATTGTATAAATCTAAAAACCTCTACCGCTATGAGTGGCCCGGACGCGGTAAGGAAAGCGAAGGAGATGAAATTATTGGTCAAGAACAACGCTTTTTCTTAGTATTGTTCTGGGGTGTTGATAGTGAAATCGAATTGGAAAAGGGGGGCAGACTTACTGAGTTTAAATGGGTACAGCCAGAGGTAGTGGTAGAAAAGATCTATCCTGCTCGTAAATCAACGTGTGAAGCAGTATTAAAAGAATTTGCTCCTATACTTAAGGTTGCTTCGACATGAAAAGTAATAAGTTCATTACTTTAGTAGTACTGTTTCAAGTATTGCTCGCTTCTTCAAGTGTCAGCGCTGCTAGCAATTTTAGTGATGTCCCTGTCGATCATGTTTATGCCCACGCCATTCAAGTACTGAAGGATAAAGGTATTGTTAGAGGTTACGATGGCATTAGATTTGGTCCTGAACAATTAATCACCAGAGCGGAGCTTTTGAAAATTGCTTTGGAAGGTGCTGATATTGACACCTCAGATCAAAAGAATAGCGCTTCACCTTTTATTGACTTGGATACGAAGCACTCTCTGCGTCAGTATGTTATTTATGCTAAAGAAAATAATATCGTCTCAGGGTATTCAGACAGCAGTTATCGTCCCAATCAACCAACCACCAGAGCTGAGGCGATAAAGATTTTACTTAATGTCAACGCCATTGTAGTTCCTCCGGCAATTACCAGGTCTCCCTATCAGGATTTGCGTAATAATGATCCGATCGCACCTTTTGTGATGACTGCTCGAGAAAAGAAAGTGATTCCAGCGAAGTATGAAGCAACAAATCTTGGTGCCGGAGAACACATTAAACGTGGGGAAGTGGCCGAAATGATGTATCGCTTACTCTATCTGAAAGAAAACAATCTTTCTGAGTATCCTGAAAATACAGCCTCTATTGTGGTAGTAACAGGTAATCACCCAGTTGATGTTTTTAAAAATATTACTGTCCAAACACCGATTGCTAAAACCATGGTCGCAAATACTTATTATCCAATTTCAGTAACGACTACAGCTGCAATAGTGAAAGTGATTATTGAAGATAATCATGAGCAACAGTCGGTTTGGGAATATAAGGTAGAAAATGGTCGAGCGACTTTTGATATCTTTTTTCCTAGTCCTGGTCAGTATCATATTGCTCTCCTCGCTGATGATAGTAAGCAAGCTGCTTCATTGCCTGTGGCAATACTGGAGAAATGGCTCATTGGTAGTGAAGGAGCACTAGAGGCTATTGCTGGTGCCCAATTTTCTGGTGATGAAAATCAGCGTATGTGGTTGATGTGGAGTGGAGCAGCTGGCAGAAAATTATTGCAACTTACCTGTGAACAGGGGAATAAAAAAGTGACTCGGTTACTCATGTCAGCAGGCGAAAAATGGGAATTAGATTATCAAATGTTCTATGGTTTTGTTGAAGGCAATATTAATTGTTCCTTAGCTCAAGCCAATGCTGAGTCAACTATAGCAACCGAGCAACCGCTTAGTTCTGCTTATTCCTGGTCTTTTCCTGCTATTACTCACCACTTCCGTACTTGGGATCAAAAGAATCTGACTTTGACAGGTGCTTTACCATTATTTACTGAGGCGAATTCATTGTCATTACAGGGGAAAGCGAAAATCCCTTTGGCCAATACTGCCGCAATTATTTTACCTTCAGGAAATGTCCAAACATTTTCTTTGCAAGCAGGAGATCAGGAAGTGCTGAATTCAGATATTCCTTGGCAATTACAGGTAGATCTCAATGAAACTGGAGTATATTTTTTAGAAATTAATGATACTGAGGGGCTAGCGGTATTGAATACGCCTATTTACCGCCAAAAAGGTATCCCTGTACTGCCAGATTTCATTGCCAAGCAAGAAGGTGTGGTGATCACCAACAAGACCCCCCTGACACCTTCAGAGAGAACTGACATGGTGCAAGAATTATTGCGTAGAATCAATGCTCTTCGGGTATCACAAGACAGAGATCCTGTGGTTTTGGATACTACTTTGAGCATTTTTGCTCAAGCGCATGCTGATGATATGGTTGCCCAAAATTATTTTTCCCATCGCGATAAAAGTGGCCGTGGTCCTGATCAGAGAAGGCAGCGTTTTGATGTTACTTTACCAGTAGGAGAAAATATTGCTTTGAGTATTGATATTGATGCTATCGATGAGGGCTTGAATCGCAGTGCTGTCCACCGTCTCAATACGCTACGTGCTCAATGGGCCCAAGTAGGTATCGGTATTGCTCGAGGCAGTGATGGTTTGCTCTATGCTGTAGAAGAATTCTCCACCCGTTCATTTATTGCTCGGCCTATGACGGAGGCTGAGCAACAAGAATTGCAAACGATGACTTTGGAACGTTTGAATCTTAACCGTGCTAATGAGCATTTATTCCCCTTAACTATCGGCACAGAATTTCAAGGGGCTATTGATACTTGGGAAGCAAATCCCAAAGGTACCGATCTGAAATCATTATTACTGGCAGCTGGTATGAAACGTGGCCGAGTACTTTCTATTGAAACTGATTATTCCCCTCATTTGCCAGCAGAGTTGTCCTTGCAAACCGCATTATCCGAGCCAGGTATCACTAAAATGATTATGGGTATTGCTTTTGTAGGGGAACGCATGCATACCCGAGTCGTGTTTTATTAGCAAAAATGCCCACCCTTTCTTATTCCGCTTTACAAACTTTTCGCACTTGTCCTTTACAGTATAAGTACGCCTACCTAGATAAATTCCCTGGTGAACAGACGGCGAGTATGCATTTTGGCACTTTGCTCCATCAAGTCATGGAAGAGCTCTATGCCACCAATTTGTTACCGGTAAGTAAAGATGAGTTGATCAATATTATTAGTAATAAATGGCGTGGTGATCTGTATCAGTCGGATCAATTTCAAGCGGAACAAGATTTTAAGGAGGCGATTGCTATTGCTAGTAGAGAATGGGAAAAGAGGCAAAGCCCAATTGCTCATCATACTATTGGTTTGGAAAAGCCTTTCATCTTTAAGGTGATTGACGATTTTTTAGTTAGAGGCCGCATTGATCGGGTCGATAAAGTGGATAATGAAACTTTGGAAATTATTGATTACAAAACTGGCCGCATGGTGCCGTCTCAAGGCGAATTGGAAAATAACTTACAATTAGCAGTGTACTATGTTGCCTTACGGGCTCTATGGCCAAACATGAAAAAAGTAAAGCTAACGCTCTACTATCTGCGTCCCGACATGGCTGTCAGTTTCGAACCAGGTCTGGATTTTGAGCAAATGTCTTTAGATAAGTTGAAAACAGTAATTGCCAGTATTAAGCAAAGTGATTTTGGCCCCACAGTTGGTTCTCATTGCCAGCGCTGTTCCTATAGATCTGTCTGTCCTATGATGAAACACAAATATGCTAAGCCTGAAGCAGTCCAAGCGGGTAAGACTTTAGCTGATACCTATGTGCAATTGGTAACTGAACGCAAGGCTATCGAAGCACAAATTGATCAAACTAAAGAGCATTTGGATCAATTCTTTGCCAACAATGAAGTGCAACAAGTATTTGGCACTACTGCTGCTGTCCGCAAGTCCACTAGCCAAGTAAGCCGATTGAATGGAGCCCAAGTGAAAACCTATTTAGAAGCCCAAGGCAATCTATCCGACTTCATCGAAACCAAAGTTGAAAGTAGATTAGTGATTAGTCAATCATTAACCCCCATAGAAGAAATATAGCGCCTCGTCTCTCCATTCGTAATTTGTAATTCGTAATTTCTATGCACCTTCTTCTCTACGGCGATGACAGCGCTCTGCTCAGAGACAAACTGGCTGCCTTTAAATCACAGTTTAGTAAAATGTATCCTGATGGTGAAGTGATTACTCTTTATCATGATGATTTACCTGAGTTAGATATCATGGCAGATTTGTTAACTACGGATTCATTATTTGGCAGCAAAAAGCTTTTTATTTTCAAAGGCCTCATTCCTCAATTGGAAAAGAAGAATGCTCAAGAATTAATTCCTTGGTTGCACTCAGGTGGCGCATTACATACAGTTATTTATTATGAAGAGGGGAATCTTGAGGCGCAAAAATCTGAGTTCATTCAAGATCTTCAGAAGCGAACACTATTAGATCCTAAATATGTGTTCTTTTGTCGTAAGGGGAGAGGCTTTAGCCATAATACTAATTTAACTACAGAGCAAAAGCTTTATCTAGATCAAGTTTATGCTGATGATAGTGCCTTAGCAAAACAAGAAATGAAAAAAGTAGAGCTATTGCAAAGAGCAGGGCATCCAGAATTGATTAATCAAGTGTTTAGTGACTTTCAAATGTCGCTTTCGGTATTTCCTTTTATTGACAGTATCTTTGCTCGTGATGTCCGCAAGTCAACTTCATTGTTAAAGAGTTTGTTAGAACAAGGGGAAAATGAACTGATGCTTCTCACTATGCTTATCAACCATATGAAAAAGATCCTTTTTGTCCTTGATGCTGAAGATAAGGGCGGCGATATCGATGGTTTACTGAAAAAAATGAGGGTGCATGCTTTTGTGGCTAAAAAGTTGCTACAACAAAAGCGAGCATTTACTTTGATTCAAGCTAAAATGTGGCTCGCAAACTTATTGCAAATTGATTTGTTGGCTAAGCAAGGGAAAGTGGATCCGAAAATAGCTCTTAGCCAATTTTGTGTTAGTATTGGCACGTAGTCTTTTCGCATATGCTTCGTCGTAAATGGCAAGAGAACATCACCATGCGCATGCTCCTGGGAGTGTGTATTTTTCTGGCCATATACCAGATGTACACCTATGCCGTGAAAAGCTATCAAGATTATCAAATCAATCAACAAATTCGCCAAGGTGAAGCTGAAATTACCCAATTGGAACAGGATAACCGTCATATGCAGGAATACTTAAAGTATTTAGATACCGAAGCATACAAAGAGAAGGAGGCTAAGCGAATTAAAAATGTTAAGAATCCGAATGAAGATGTCTTTATTATCCGCAATCAAGGATTAGAAAAAGTAGATTCAGCCCAAAATCAGCAAATAAATTCATGGTTAGCACTTTCTAATCCTGAAAGGTGGTGGAAGTTCTTTTTGAGATAGTTATTAACCAATATCTATGTTGCTCTTATTCCAAAAAGAGAGTTGTCCCTATTGCGCTAAAGTTCGCTTGGCTCTCACTAATCTGCAGCTTTCCTTTGTCTCTATTAATTCCAAAAGTGGTTATCCTGCTAGAGATATTCAAATAAAATTGGGTGGCATCGATCAAGTTCCGTTTTTAGTTGATATTGATCGCGGCGTGCTAATGTATGAATCTGATGATATAGTAGCGTATCTAGAAAAAACTTATGGCAAATAAAAGGGGAGTGGTGATGCTCAGGGCTGGTAGAGAACGGTCAGTACAGAAATTTCATCCTTGGGTATTCTCAGGGGCAATTACTAAAGTTGACGCGCAAAAGGGTGATATTGTTGATATTATTGATAACAAGGAACAGTTTTTAGCCTGCGGCTATTTTAATGACAGTGCCACCATTGCTTGTCGTATTCTCACTTGGCATCAAACTGAAGAGATTGACCAAGCATTTTTTGCTAATAAATTACGTTCGGCTTATATCCAACGTCAGCCATTTCTGACTGAAACTAATGCCTATCGTTTATGTTTCAGTGAAGCTGATGGTTTGCCAGGACTGATTGTTGATGTCTATGATCAAGTGGTGGTGATCCAAATCTCTACTCTTGGTATGGAAAGGTGGCGAGATACTATTGTCAAAGCTCTCGTGGATGTTTTGAGTCCTAGCTCTATTTATGAAAAAAGTGAAAGCGAAAGTCGTGCTATTGAAGGACTAGGAGAAAGTAATGGTTTGCTCTGGGGAGAACTCAAAACCGGTATGGTAGAGATAAAAGAGGGTAATGCTACCTTTTTAGTTGATGTTATCAATGGTCAAAAAACAGGTTTTTTCTTAGATCAAAGAGCAAATCGCTTAAGTATTGCCCCATACGTAAAAGATAAAGTTGTATTGAATACATTCTCTTATACTGGCGGCTTTAGTATTCATGCCGCTTTGGCTGATGCTAAACAAGTAGTTAGCGTAGATAGTTCCGAAAGTGCTATTGCTTTAGCAAAAGAGAATGCCCAGCAAAATAAAGTAGCTGATAAATGCTTATTCAGTTGTGAAGATGTGTTCGAATACCTAAAAAAAACTGATCAGCAATTTGATGTGATCATTCTCGATCCACCTGGTTTTGTGAAGTCAAAAAAAGATTTACAAGCGGGGACAAATGCTTATCGAGTATTGTATCAATTAGCTCTAAAACGTTTAAGCCGCAATGGTATACTCATTACGGCATCATGTTCTGGCTGGGTAGATCGAGCACTCTTTCACAAAATCGCTTTTTGGGCATGTGAAAAGAATGGCGTAGTATTAAAGCTGATCGCAGAAAGCGGACATACCTGGGACCACCCTATTTCAGTTTTTTTCCCTGAGGGAGAGTATCTGAAATATGCTGTATATCAGCGAGCGAATTAAGACTTAGTTCTAGTAGCAGTTCGTTGAGCTATTACAGCATCAGCTTCAGCAGCAGCAATTTGTTGTGTTTCGATTTCGTCAATAACAATGCGCACTTTTGCTAATGATTCTAGTTCGTGGTGTTGTTGAAATAACGATCCCAATGGGCCAATGATGCGAGCGATAGTGTCGCGGTTGCCTATACGTGAGCCAATGATAGCTCTTTCCCACGCAGTTAGTTGTCTTTTCATTTCCTCAACAATAATTCTAGTCAACTCCATTAATTGGGCACCTTCTTTTCTTTGCTCGATATCGTCGCTGCATAGCAAAATATAGGCCTGTTCACGTAAATTGTCAGTTACAGCAACCCATTGCCAAAAACGAGCTGCATCTAGCGAGTACTGACCATTAAAACTATCTACAATTTGTTTCCTGGTTTCACCGCCACTTAAGATTGCTGTTATCCACCATCGTGATGCGTGAGCGATGCGATTATTCAAATGTTCAAACCGGGCTTTACCTTGAGGTATCTTTTGTAAGGCCAATTCAGCTCTTAAGGGATAACGAGTTTCACCAGCTCTTGCCATTGCTATTCCTTGTAAAATATAGGCGGCAAATTGAGGGCCAAGATTATTTAGGTTGGCATCTTTACTATAAGCTAGTATTTCTTCTCTTACTGAAGCTGGTTCCGTCATCGGTTTTGCCACTTCTCCGTTCCCCACTGCTTCAGCGGCTTGTGCCATGATACTCTCCCAATTGGCTAGATTTAGTGCTTTGGTTGTCATAATAAATTTGTGAATGGCTATCTTATACCAATAAAATGAGAAGTCAATCATTACTTAATGAAGGCATTTAATAGTTGCTTATTGCGCCAAAATAATTAGTTGTTTTGTCTAATTCCTTTGTTAGAAAGTCTAGGAAATTTTTAGTACAGTGAAACCTTCACAATACTTCTATGCCATTAGGAACTCCCGAATTATTACTGCTTGCAGCATTAGGTCTTCCTTCTTCAGGATCGGAGTATAGAAAAAGTTTTCGGGATGTCGTTGAGTTCAGTTTTGTTACTACAGGGCGTGATCATCTTCGCGTTCATAGTATGGATCAAAGACAAATAATTGGTGCCGTGCTTGCTCGTGATCGTCGTCGGCAGCAGCTTGATGGAAGAATTAGTTCTGAAAAAAAACATCATCGGGCGCCTCGGCGCAAAAAGCCCGATTATTGGCAGGAAAAAGCACTACGTGATGCCAATAGGCATGGTGGCAATTCTTAGATGATCTGAAAGCCATATTTGCTGAAGTGTACTTGCGTATTTATAATAACTGAGTAAAATGCTGACAGTTCTTCCGGTTACTTTATCGACGCGGGGTAGAGCAGTTGGCAGCTCGCAAGGCTCATAACCTTGAGGTCGCTGGTTCGAGTCCAGCCCCCGCAACCAATACGAGCACCGTAGGTGCGGCGTGTCTTATCCTAATCCTTATCCTCCCCTTATACCTTCTCCTTCACCAGAAGCAGTTTTGACGATGCTCGAAGGATCAGGATAAGTATAAGGATAAAATGAGGAATTCTGGAGTATTCAATCCGGGCTATTTCTCTGAGTCTATTGGAAATAGTGGTGAATATGAATTAATGTCTCAAGGCTATAATCATACCAGTAGGAAAATCTTTATATGAAAACTATTCTTCACTTAGCGATATCAGCTGACGGTTTTATAGCAGAGTCAAATGGTAATTCAGACTGGGTGTTACCAGCTGACGAGGACCTTTTTATCCAGCGCGCTCATGATGCTGGTTGTTTAGTTGTGGGGAAAACTACATTTCAGCAATATCAAAATAAGATCTATCCGGTAAAAGATGTATTGAATATTGTACTGACTCATGATGATAATTTTCAGGCAAAAAATATAATGGTTGCGGATTCTCCTGCAAGAGCCTTACAAATAGCCCAAGAACAAGGTTGCCCAGGATTATTAATTGCTGGTGGAGCAAAAACTAGTGCTACATTTTTACAAGCGAATCTCCTTGATGAAATATTCTTTTCTGTCCATCCTTTGATTTTGGGGGCAGGTATAAAACCATTTGGAGGCTTGGTCACAGTACGAAATATTTCGCTAATTGGTACCAAATCTTTGGCCAATGGCCTTGTCCAGTTACATTATAGAAGAGCCTAATCGCTAAATGAGCTATGCTCCTCTAGGCGATTAATGATCATATAAGTAGATTGTCATCTTTGATAAATATTCATGGCTTTGGTCCGAAAGGTAGTTTGTCCGCATATTCAAACCGCAGAATTTGATGGTTTTGGCGAAGATTGGCGAGTAGATGATGATGCTTCTTTTGAATCAGTTTGGCAGCATAATGAGCAAGATTTGCGAACAGCTGTGCGGGCTAGAGGGTTTGTGATTTTGCATTGTCCCGTTACACAATTTAGACATGGAACAATACCATGGGTAAAAGCAGAAGATATCTTTTTTGTAGAAATCCCTTTTCATACTGATGGTTATTGTGGTGATCAAATAGTACTGCTGACTCAACACGCTCAAGCGTTACCTCGTTCTCCAGGGACGCTGATTGCTCCAGCCAGTGTGGTGAATGAGGCCTTGAAAAAGGAAAAGTATTATCAGACGCCATCACGCCAAAGTATGCGTGGCCTTTTGGCACAGCCAAATCCTGAGCAATATTTACTTCATGAAGTAATGTATCAACATTGGTTACCTAGGCGCCAAGCTGCAATATTAGATATTCAGCGTGATATCGCTCAAGCTGAAGCGGCGAATATGTACTGTCATGACTGGTGGCAAAATGATGGTGCGGTACTCTTGGTAGATGTATCTTGTCCACCTATTAATACTGTTCATGCCCGCTTATTTGGTTATGAAGGAGAAAAATTGTGGGGTGGACCATTCTTTCGTGCGCTTATCAGATAAAACGTTGTGTTATAGTTGGTCTGCACAATTTCTTATATGTCATTTATTAAGAATTTAAGTGAGGTTTCAGAGCAAGATACTAAACTAATAGGGAAAAAAGCAGCTGTATTGGCTGAATTATTGCGATTGGGTACCAATGTTCCTGCAGGCTTTATTCTCACTACTGAAGCCTTTGAACAGTGGCAACAAAATGGTAAAAGAGAAATTAGCACGGCAGTGCAAACTGAACTATTAGCCTCATTTGATCATTTAGACACAGAAAAAGTAGCTGTGCGTTCGAGTGCCATTGGGGAAGATGGCAAAGTAGCTTCTTGGGCTGGACAGTTTGAAACTGTGCTTAATGTAGAAAGAAACCAGCTAGTGGCAGCAGTGCTCAAATGTTGGCAAGCTGCTAGTAGTACCAGAGTAAAGGCATATGCTGCTCAACATGCTATAGACATCAGTAAAAATCCCTTAGCCTTATTGATTCAAGTAATGATTTCTAGTGAAGTAGCAGGTGTTGCTTTTTCCCTACACCCAGTCACCCAAAGCACGGAGCAAATTTTGATCGAAGCAGTGAGTGGTATAGGAGAGAGTCTCGTCTCTGGTGCAGTGACACCGGATAGATTTGTAGTAGAAAAAAGTAGTGACAAAGTAATAGAGCACAGCGCCCATAGCACTACACTTACTGATCATGAAATTGTTCAATTGTCCGCTATCATTAAAATGATAGAAAAACAGATGCAATGTCCTGTGGACGTGGAATGGGCTAAAGTCGGTAGTGAATTTTTTATCCTCCAAAGCAGGCCAGTTACCACTCAGGTCACTACCAATGATGACAATACTTTGCGACCAACTGTGAAAAGAGATTTGTCGCTTTTTTCAGTGCAAGCTTGGCAAAAAGGTTATGGCGAATACTTTGAGAAAAGCTATGGCTATACACATCGGGCCTTTTTTTATTACGACGGTAAGAAAGTAAATTTTTATCCTAGATTAAGTGACTTTTCTTGTTTTAAAAAAGTGATTATTCCTATGGTCATTCATGATCAGACTTTATTCCAGCGGCTTAATACACAATTCAAAGCAGACATTAGCGAATTAAAAGCTATTAAAGATATTTCTAGAGAAAATATTACCGAGATCTTTGATTTAATTGCTCGCAGTATGAGTTTCTACATGTTGGTGGTAGGAGATGCTTTTGTGGAGGCTCGACCAGAGGCTTGGGAATCACGGCACATGTCAGAAGGTGTGCTCTATGAAGTAGACGAAAAAGTAGAACAATTTTTACAGCAGCTATTGCAGCTAGATGGCCGAAATCCTAAATGGGCGCATGTTATGAGCTTGGAGGAAGTACTGGCTTATATTGATCAATCACCATTGGATTGGTCGGTGATTGAGCGCCGCTTGAATGGATACATTATCCAAGATAATCGGCTGCTTGCCGAGCAAGATTTCAACCTGTTCTGTACTGAAAATCATTTACTGAATCCTGAAATTTTGGCCGACAAACAAGTTACTGAATTAAAAGGCGATATTGCCTATCCAGGAATAGTGAGTGGTAAAGTGAAATTAGTATTAAATCGGGAAGATATTGATCATGTCGAGGCTGGAGATATTATGGTGTGTACCATGACCAATGTGAATTATTACCCAGCTATGCGCAAAGCTGCTGGAGTAATTACTGATGAAGGGGGGATCACTTGTCATGCAGCAATTGCCGTAAGAGAATTGAAAAAGGTTTGTTTGGTGGGAACTAAACAAGCCACGCAACTTTTGAAAGATGGTGACATGGTGACTCTTGATGCTCAATCTGGTAGAGTGCTGCTGTCTTAGTTTGACAGCATAAAAAGGGAAGTGGCAAGATACGGCCGCGTTACTTTACTATGTCTGAGATTATCAATGGCGTTCAATTTTCGGGAAATATACTTTGTCCCAATTGGAGATCGCAGACTTATTCTGAAGGTTTTGGCCGAGAATTAATTCCTGATCATTGCTTGGATTTTGATCATTGGTTAGATCGTGATCGTAAAGTAGTGCAAGCTCTAGTGAGAACTTGGGGGGCTATTGCTATTAATCCAGCAGCTATTCGCGAGAAGTTGCCCAGATGGGTTCGTCTCCATGGGCCATGTGCCAGATTTTCTGCTCCTTGGCATGCTGATGGGGGGATGGGCTTTGAAGTAATAGTATTGGCTCAAGGGGTAAAGGATAGACCACGAAATATGCCCACATTAGTTGCTCCAGCAAAAGCAACTTTCCGTCTTTTGCAGCAAGTTTTTCAAGCACAAGCTGCAACCATACGCCCGGATATTAGAGCTAAGCTACAACCTTTATTGGCTGCCGAACAAGAACCATGTGCCAATACTTTTGCTGCTTTGCATTATCAATTTAATGAACCTTGTAGGATTACCAGGCACACTTTACGAAGAATAATAGATGAAGCGAAACGTCTGGGAGCGGACTTGGTCTACGAGCATAGATGGTCACCAGGAAGCGTATTGCTTATCGATACTAAATATACTCTCAGAGGCACGCGTAACTTTAGTCGAGTAGTTCATGCTCGTATGATTCCTGAAGATGAGACTGCACAAGGGGACTTACCATGGCATAGTGCTATCTAAAATAAAAGCAGATACTGTGAATAGGCAAATTATAGGAAGACATTGACAGTTCATAGTAACATTGAGAGTATCTGAAGCTTTTTGTATTAGGAATGATTGAGAGTATTAATGGTAAACTTTTTGAAACTACTGTGCTATGTCCAAAGGGAAGAACCGGCTATTTCCCTGGAGGCTTTGGTAAGAGACTACAGCCTCAAGATGGCCAGTTTGTATTTGATGACTGGCTGGATAGCAATCTTCCCGAAGTTCTGGCTGCTCTACACACTTGGGGCACGCTAGCTATTGAACAGGCAATTATTAAAGATCACAATCTTTTACGCTGGAAACGTTTGCGCGTCGAACCGAATTTGCCTTGTTTGCCTTGGCATTCTGATGGTGCAGATGGAAGAAAGTTAATTATGTTAGCCCAATCCCACGGCGATACTCTTCGAGAGCCTGATACTTTTGTGGCATCAGCGGATATTATTTTTCTTGCTTTGAAAATAATGACCCAAATGAAGTTAGCTGCTTATCAAGAATCCGTGCGCGATACTTTGATCAGATTATTTGGCCCCGATAAAAGTCCTACAGTTTCAGCATTTGAAAAGGCTTTTCAGGAATTTAATGTCCCTTGTCCTTACACGAGACACGCTATACGTGAGATTATGGCGGAAGTAGCTAAACATTATCAAGATTGGATATATCGCCATCATTGGCATGCAGATTCAGTACTCTTAATGGATACACAATATTTCTTGCAGCAAGGAACTTATTGCCGAGTAGTCCATGGGCGGATGGTAGAAGAAGGTCAATTATTGAGGGGAACTCCTTTGTGGCGGGCAGTAATTTGAGGAGATGGCTCTTGAGTCTAAATGTGTCTCTTGTTACACTGCACTCTCTTTAAATTAAATTATGACTGATGTATTAGCTGGCAAAGGGCCTGAGATTGGGGATGGGATGGAGGCTGATCTTGTTGAATTACGCAAAACTCGTGTAATGGTTGCTGCGGCAATGGAAGGAGCTAAAGGCAGAGGGCTGAAGCCACACTTAAGTGCCTGTGTTGCCCAAATGAAAGCGCGTGGCTTAGCATCGTTTGGTGATGTTGTTGCTGTGCCTAATGGGCAGCGCTATAGTGTGGATTTCAATTTGAGTCAGGAGGGATTAGAATTCTCTTGTATCACTTTAGGAGATTCTTCCTTGCCCACGTTTATGGGAAGATTAAATGAACGTGACCAGATAATGACTTATGGTGACTTCGAAACAGCAGAAATGGTTGCTGTATTTCAAGCAGTATTAAATGTTTTTATGACAGCCACTACCAGTGATGGTAGAGTTTCGTCAGTGGGAATGTTGCCGGTGGGTAAACTAACGCAAGCAATGCCAGCAATGCAGGGTACGGCTTTGGCAGAATTCAAAACTAAGGAGGCTGCTGTGAGTGCTGCTCCGGAATCACAGCTTTTAGCTGGTTACCTGGTAGCAGTATGCAATCTAATGGCACCAGGTGAAAGCTTTGATTCAATCGCTTTTGCTCCGAATGGAAACAAATATGAAATGACCGTGCGGCGTACTCCTGCTGGCGTATGGTTCTCTTATCGTGTGTCGAATCAAGGAGAAATGATTCCAAATTTTTGTCCGGAAAAAATAACCCCAACCACCCCTTTCAAGCCTGATGTAATGGGCATTGATCTTGCGGTAGCACCCTTGCTTGCGAGAGCGATGTTGAGTGCAATAAAGGCTAAAGCTTAGTATGCCAGAACAATTAGAAAGAAAGCGGCATATAGGAAGTGATGCGCACTTCCGTAGTGGGATTCGGGAAATTGTAGAACACGAATCTCCTGCAGGTCCTTATGCGCCAGGCTTTCTGCCAATTGAAGCCCCGCAGCCTGTGCCGGCGAGAGAACCTTTTGTCCCCCAAGTACCGTCTCCCTATGAACAGTTGCCATGGAGTCTTCCCAGAAAAAGGCGTATTGGATTCTAACAAACCTTAGTTGCTGAACAGTATTACACACAACAGAGCATTGACTTCTTGAGTAAGCCCTTTATAATAACTTGTCATTCTTTTTATGACATAAGTTATTTATTATGAGTCATCCTGGTAGACACCATTCTGGTTTAATCCGTGCTTTGGATCGTAGCTTTGTCGCCCAAACAGCGAAATTTGGAGATTATCTACATAGACTTTGTTCAGAGGCAGCTCGTCATGAAAAACCACACTTACAGTGGAGCCTCGATCATATTCCTGTTGCTGCAGACCATACAGCAAGTGTTGATGTACGCTTTTCCCAATTATCTGAGGCTGAGGTGGCTGGAGTGAGAGTTTGTTTATTAGAAATTTTTATCAAGCCAGCTACTTCAAAAGGTTCTTTACGATTGGAGATTTTGATTCCCTTTGGTTTGGATACGCAGGCAAATGTTTCTTTATTGCCTGATAGTGTTACTGATAAAGGTATTTACAAAGCACCTACTCTTCCATTTGATATTTCCTGTCGAGATATCGTACCAGATCAAAGTCACCTGTGGTCATCCGCAACCTTTCGCACTCGTTTATTAGAAGCCTTGGCTGATTCTACCAAGATGAAACAGCTCTATCATAAGGGACCTGCTGATACCATTAGTGAATAAGCTTATTTAACAGCGATACAGGCATTATCATTGAGAAATTGAGCAGGATCACTCATGTACAAGATTTGAGAGTACTCGCTTTCGGTAATAGGACTTACTGACAAGCGTCCTTGTTTCAGCATGGCCATATTTTCTAGTGACTCGGTGGCTTTCATCTTACTCAAAGCAACAGGCTTCAGGGGCTTTATATATGCAATATCCACCGTGGTCCAATTTTCGCCTGATGCAGTTGGGTCTGGATAAGCAATTTTTATCACTTTTGCTATACCTACAATTTGCTTCTCGTCTCCACTGTGGTAGAAGAAACAAATATCTCCGACTGCCATTTTCCTTAAATTGTTGCGGGCTGTATAATTTCTCACTCCAGTCCAAGCTGTGCTTTTATCCTTCTTCAGTTGGTCAAAACTATAAGCTTCTGGCTCACTTTTTAGAATCCAATAATTCATAGAGTAAACAGGTTACACTAAACACTTAATCAATTGAGTAAGATAAATACAAGTGGTGGAGATGAACAAGAATAAGGTACCATTGGCAAGTCAAAGGTTTTTGATAACACATAAGTTATGGGAATGATTACTCCTGCTGCTGCCATTATTGTGTTGGGACGAGGCATTTTGTCCAATAATACTTTAGGGAACGAATTGGGACGAGAGAGAAGATCATAAAGACGAAGACAAAGACCAAGACGAAGACAGAAAAAAAACTAGAAAAAGTTGGAAAGCTTTGCTCATCGAAATGAAGGATACTTGTGACATAATAAAAAGTGTGCCGCTCAAAATTAATATCTTGTCTTCTGTCTTAGTCTTCGTCTTGGTCTTCCATGATCTTCTCTCTCGTCCCTCGTCCTCCCTGCTAGGATACTACCTGTCCGCTAGTTATCCATTTTATGGTACAATTATCTGAAAACAAAAATATAGGCAATGGCTGAGCAATTAGATCAGAAATTACGTGCTGGAGCTGTAACAGAGCCAGAACCCACAGTGCCTACTTATGATCCTACCCGATTTAAGTTAGATGGTGGGCCTCTTAACCGTATACTTAGTGGCTTAACAGCAAACACTACTCTTCAGCAGGAGAGAAATACTGTGGTAGACCATCCATCGGATGATAGGGATAAGGAAGATGATGAACGAGCAACAGGAGTAATGGCATCAAGTTTGCCTCAACCTGCTTTATCAGCATTATCTAAGTCGGGACCTGATTTAGATAATGCTGAATTAGAAATAGAACGATTAAAGCAGGTACTTGCGGAGAGACGAGCACAGTTAGCGCGTTTGCTGGATGACATCTACAGTACATTTGGCAGCAATTGGACTGGACCAAATGCTAATGATTATCTTGGTAAATATCCTGCACTTTCAAATGAAGTAGTGTATGCCGTGATTGCCAATCGTGAAGCAGTTTTTAATGACTTTGCCCTACGCGAAGCTTTGTGTATTGGTGGCGAATATTTGAGAGATTTAGATGGTAGTGTTGTCAGTATTTATACCCTGGCTTCCTTGAAAGAAGGCGGTGTTCTGGGGAAAGGCGGCGTTGGCGTGGTGAAAGATGGTTATATTTTAAAGAATAATGTTTTAACGAGAGTAGTAATCAAAGAGCCTATTTTAGCAGACAGAGAAGGTAAAGATGCGGCAAAGCGAGCTGAGGAAAAAAGAAAAGAACAAGAGCGGATCACTGCATATATGAGAGAAGCGACTAATGCGAATCTCTATCTAAGAGATCCCATTCCCGGTGTGGCAAGATGTCTAGCAGTCACCGAACCTCGGCCCAATGGTTTGCCAGTACTAGTCTATGAAAAGATTACTGACAAAAATGGCAAGGTTTGTGACGGTATTGATTATGCTAAAGACAAAAGTATCCTACCTTCACGGAAAATTCTTGCCTTAGCTGGTTTGTGTAATACTATTGCTAATTACCAAGATCCAGGACTGGCTCATTGTGATGTTAAACCTGAGAACACATTAGTAAATCATAGAGGTGAATTGATACTTTCTGATCCAGGTAGTACCACAACGATTGATGAGAGGCTTAAATATGAACTGTCTGATGATCATCCCAGTAAGGGGGGACTATTCCGTGCCTATACGCAGGGTGATAGAGAAGTATTAGAACCAATTGGCTTAACTCCAGTTTTTGCAAATGTTGTAAATATAGTTCAGGCTTTTGAGCAAGGCCACGATATCAGAGTAATTGACCGACAGGCTTTGGCAGTGATGATAATTGATCTTCTCCAAAGTGCCGGCATTCTTAGCGGCATATATGCTGATTGGCAAAATCCTGAGATTTATCGTGTATCTGATCTTAAAGTGAAACTAGCCTTAGATCCGACGCAGTTTCCTACTCCAGCGCTTCATGGTCTGCTCGCATTAGTGGATGAATTAGGTAATATGAATGTGCCAGTTGCGAATTTACGTTCGCTAAGAGACATTGCTCAAGATTTGGAAAGAGTGGCATCACAATGTATGGCAACAGGCGAGTTAGATGGTCTCTATCAAAGTTTTGCCCAATTACCTGATTAATTTTATGCTTAAGCTTTCGGATCCGGATAAGCCTTCATCAGTAATTACTGACTTCTGTCATGGGGTCGCCTTAGCTAAGATGGCTCTTAATGATGCCACTAACCCTAAGGTCATCGTGATAAAAGATTATTTAGAAGCACTCAAAGAGATACTAACACCAGCAATTGGGGAAGTAGCGTGGGCTGCATTTATGAGCCGCATGCAAGCTAAGTTACAACGGCCACATCATGGCGTAGGGACAGCCTTTGTGCTGGTAGTTCTTCCGTGTACCTACATAGGTGTACCGTGGACTGAAGAACAATTGCGTAATGGCGACTACTTAGCATGCATTCCTTATCATGCAGACCAGACTATCTATAAAGAACCTTTATATAGTGCTATCCCACAAGCTGTATGGCAGGCCGGTCGTATCGATTTACCTACCACTGACGACCTTACTACTATCGTACCAGCATTACTAAATGCGGCCCGAGAGAGAATTCGCGTTGCTGGTAATTTGCAGAACCTATAGAAATTGTCATCCAAAAACTGAATAGCAGAGGATGAAATTGGGTATGTATTTTGTTTAAGATCTGAGTTACCCGATTGCTAGTTGTAGTTTGGAGAAAATTAAAAAAGTCTGACTAATTTCTTGGTGAATTACTCTGAATCATGGAGGTGATTAGTCCACTCAACATTTTGTGTATAATCAATAACGCCTGCTTCCATTTCATGCGCTGATCGATCTGTAATTCATCTTCTAGTAACAAGTTCAACACAGCAACACAAGTTTATTTTACTAAATAAATTATGAAAATATTCTTATTCAATCAATTCCTAGTTCCTTGCTCCTGATTCCTTGAGCTCGCAAAAAGGCCTAGATACAAAAATGCTCCTAGGAATGAGGAACGAGGAAGATACCGTCCCAGAATGGGTGTTAAAAATGGGGGTTTTGGATGATGTGGTAGAGTAAAGAGGACAATTTAGGTAACTTACTATGCACAAAAAAGCCTCGGTGTAAGTTCTGTTCCAAGGAACAAGTACGAAAGCACGGGAAGCGACGAGGCCTGCAAAGATTTTTCTGTGATCAATGCGAACGGAGCTTTAGCATAGATTACCGGCCACGAAAGAAACACATCCTCAGAGATCACATCGATGGAACAGCAATCAGAAACATAGCCCGGCATACACACAGCACAAAATCAGTCGTAGGAAGACAGTACTTAGAAGAGTTAGAAAAACTACCGCATAACAATGACATAACGTTTCAGTACTGTAACCGGTTCTGTGGCATCTTAGTCGTAGATGGGAAGTATGTTCGGGTCAAAGGGGCTGCTAAGAAAATACCCTTACTCTGGGGAATAGACTATTTCACGCATGATCTACCAGTCTTTACGTTGGCACGATCAGAAAGCTATGCAGCATGGCTGAAGTACTTTGGTCTCCTGAAATCGGCAAACTATCCCTTAAGCTTAGTCATCTGTGATGACAATGAAAATATTATGAGAGCAGCACAGTATATGTTTCCTCATGTGCGTATCCAAACATGTCAGGTGCACTTTGTAGAGAATATCCGAAGAGCATTACAAACCAGAACAGAAGAGAAGTTCCGACCGTTTCTTACGGACATAGTGAATCTCTTATTTCGTAAAAAGATTACGCGTCCAGACTTTGAGAAGAAAGCATACCGAATCATGAGGAGGTATGAAGCCGATCCAGTAGTATTTCAGTACATGCTAAAGATAGATAGCTATACAGGTTTATTAACAGCAGCAGCTGAATATGTAGGAGCACCGAGAGATACGAATCTCATTGAGTTGTACAACTCCCATCTTGAAGGGAGATTAAAGAGTATAAAGGGGTTTGAAACATTTCGGACAGCGAGGCTCTGGCTGAATGCATACATACTCAGAAGAAGATACAAGCTATTCACAGACTGTAGCCGTAAGTTCAAATATTTGAATGGTACAAACTCGATTGGAAGAACAAAAAAACGAAATGGCTTCTTACCTAGCTTATTTCACTAAAAAACAACCCATTTTGGGACGGTATCCACTCGCTCGCCTGGATTGGTGCGAGCTCGTGGAGCCACTTGTCGGACTTGAACCGACAACCTTTCGCTTACAAAGCGATTGCTCTACCATTGAGCTAAAGTGGCCTATTGCCAAAACGTCAGCATCTTACTGGCTTCTCTTATTTTCTTCAAGACTTTTATGGCAAATAACCTTCATCTAGCAAACTTGTCTGTCTGTTTGATGTAAAAGCGTGGGATCATTCCCATCATGAGAACCATTTGAAGCTGCCGGGAACATATTATGAAAGTGTAGGCGCACTGCTAAAGGATTTTGTAACTTAGCATAGAACTCACGCAATAATGATATGCCATCTTCAATGCTAATTTCACCAAATATCGCGTGTTGTGAAAATTCTGTTGGTACTGCTAAATAAACTCGGCGATTCTCTTGAGGATCAATATAACTCAGTATTGCTTCAGCCCGAGCAGTGTCCTTACTATCATCAAATATAACACTTACTTTAGCAGTATCTACTAATGGAGGTGCATAAATATCATGATCAGCTCTCAGGATAGTACCAAGAACTTTTCTAATCGAAAGTAACAACGCTCTTAGCTCAATTTCCTGAGGACTTACTTCTCTTTTCTTATGCTCAAAAGCAATTCCTTGCGAAGCTGAAAAATCGGTCTCAACACAGTTGTGGGACATGAGTATATCTTAGCGACGGTCAAAATAGCAGAATAAAATGTAAGATCAAGAGTGCATCGCAATACAAATTATTTTTTAGCAAGAGCCCAAATTATGTTATCTTAATCTTAACTTACCCAAATATATGGCTAATACACTTGCTTCAATATCAGTGCATGAATATGGGGAGAAATTAGCACCAGTAATTTGGGGGAATATTTCTCAAGAATATCGGGATGAGGCAAACAACCAAATTAATCTCCCTGATAGTGTCCGAAAAGAATTAGCAGCCTTATTACATCCCTGGATGCGCATGGCTGATAGAGACGGAATTCCTGGTAAAAAAGTGCCAGCGAGTTATGATGCCCAAGTACAAGGCTGGACCACACAGTCACGGATACTAAGATCTCAAGCAGGATTAGAATTATGGGCTGTATATAATTATCGAGCAGGACGAAGACGATTACAAACCGATCGCTTAATAGAATTTCTAATTGGTGATGAAATCGCAAACCACGGCCAAATGAATGGAAACAACAGGTGGTAGAAAACACTATGCTCCCTGCACTTTCAGATTGGGGACGAGAAAATCCTGACCCAACTGGAGAAAGATTGATATTACAGCCATTTCTTCCTTCCGTGAATGCCTATGATGCTATTGCTCGTCCGCATGAAGTTAGTGACTGGGGCCCTTTTGAGTGGGCTGGGGATATGTCAGCAGAGGACTGGATAGAACATATACCAGCCATGACCACAGCTTTGGCATATATGCACAGCCAAGGGAAAGTGGTTGGTGAAGCTATTTTGCCTAATCTTGTGTTTACTGAAGATGGTTTGCCAATTTGGGTAGATGCTGAAGTTAGTTATCGTCGGGAAATTCCTACTCTCCAGCAACATGCTTTTGACCTGAGAAACTTAACATTATCCTTATCTTCATCTTTACGTCAAAGAATGGGGGCGGCTTTTGATACTCATTCCGTTGTCACTGCAGTAGTGAATGCCTATCCTGAGCCGGCTGTTTTACAACAATTAGCTGCTTTATTAGAAAAGCCCTTGCCATGGTGCCAACGTTTAGCAATGAATGAATTTATGCGTTATCGGATTGGAGCAGGGAGTAATGAGCAATATGAGCATGTCCGGCATGTGTTAAGGGAACAGATCAGCCGTGTCCTTGAAGGCAAATAAAATCGCGCGACGGTTGAGGGCACTTATGCTACTTTATTGCCAAATGAATATGAATTATGAAAGAAGTAAATTGCCGTATCACAGGAACACCGTTTCAAATTCTTCCTTTAGAAGAGCAACTACTCGACAAAATTAGTCCAGTAATTAATGGGCGTAAATTTGCTTTACCCTTACCCACAATCTGCCCCCAAGAAAGACTGAGAAATCGTTTGGCTTTTCGTAATGATAGAAATCTGTATCGCCGAAAGTGTGCTTTAACTGGTAATGATATTTTATCTGTCTATCATCCAGAAAAGTCTTTTCCAGTCTATAGCATGACTGCTTGGTGGAGTGATCAGTGGGATCCACTGGCATATGGTAGGGATTTTGATTTCTCGCGGCCTTTTTTTGAGCAATTTGCTGAATTGATGCAGGCTGTGCCACGTTTGGCGATGATTAACAAAAATCCCAACAATAGTGACTATATTGCTATTGGCTCAGATAATAGGAATTGTTATCTCTGTTCGCCATCCACAGCAAATGAAGACTGTATGTATGGTGGTGTATTGTACCATTCAAAAAATGTGGTAGACGGTTATATGAGTTTAGCTAATGAAGTTTCCTACGATACTATTCACTGTGATCATTGTTATCGCTCCTTTTTCTCTAAAGACTGTGGTCATTGCAGTGATATTTATTTTTGTGAAGATTGTTCTGGCTGTCAGAGCTGCTTTGGTTGTTTCGGTTTGCGTAGCAAAAGTTATTGTTGGTTCAATGAGCAACTTACCAAAGAGGAATTCGAGCAGAGGCTCACAGAATTTAAAGGACACTTATCACGACAGAAAATTGAGGAAATAAAAAAACAATTTGCCGATTTTGCCAAGCTATTACCTCATCGCCCCTTATATTTGCGTAATGCTGAGAGCTGTTTAGGTGACTATCTAGTTGATTGCAAAAACTGTCTTTATTGTTTCGATCTGGAGGAGGCTCAAGATTGCGTTTACGTCACAAGGTTTGCTCGAGGAATAGTAGATTCAGTGGACTCATGTGAGGGAGCCGATGGGGTTGAATTGTGTTTCAATGTGATGAGTGCTGGACTCAAGCTCTATCATGCTATTTGTACTACCTTTGTCTGGGGATCACGAGATGTTATCTACTGTGATCATTGTTTCAATGTAGAAGATTGTTTCGGCTGTATTGGTCTTAGAAATCATGCCCGTTATTGTATATTCAATAAGCAATACACCAAAGAAGTATATGAAGAGTTAGTACCCAAGATTATTGAGCATATGCAAAAAACTGGAGAATGGGGATTATTTTTTCCTGCTCACTTAGCACCCTTTAGCTACAATGAAACTATTGCCTCAGTAGCATATCCTTTGAGCAAAGAAGAGGCCTTAAAGAAGGGGATGAATTGGAGCGATTACCAAGCGCCACTGCCACAAGTGCCAGCAGTAGCGGTGGCCACTTTACCAGCAATTATTGCTGATGTTTCTGATTCCATTTTGGATCAGGCTATTCTCTGCAAAGAAACGGAAAAACCTTTTCGTATTATCCGCCAAGAATTAGATTTCTATCGTGCTAATAACATACCGCTACCTGATAGTCACCCTGATATTCGCCATTTGCATCGTGTTCATGCTCGTAATGCCAAGATCTTTTATAAACGTAATTGCCCCAAAGATGGCAAGGAATTTTATACAACGTATAAGCCTGACAATAATGCAAATATTTATTGTGAGCAGTGTTATCTGGCAGAGCATAGCTAGTAGCTTAGCGGCTAATGAGCATAAATAAACAGAGCATTGCTAAAATAATGCGATACCAAGCAAAGATTGCTAAAGAATGATTTTTGAGATAGCTCAATAGGAGATGAATACAAGCTAGTCCGACAATAAAAGCAATGATTGTTCCTATAGTTAATTCTAAACCAATTCCTTGCGGCAGTCCTATTTGAGATAAGTCATAAAGTTTTTTCAGTCCTGATAAAGTGATAATCGGCAAAGAAAGATAAAAAGAAAAGCGTGCGGCAGCTTCTCTGCTTAATCCTTGCGTCATACCAGCCATAATGGTAGCGCCAGAGCGAGAGAATCCAGGAATAAAGGCTAAACATTGGGCTATGCCAGTAATCAAGCCACTTTTTATGGTTATTTGTTCAATTCGATCCTTTCCTTGAGAGAAGAACTTTTCGGTAAGCAAAAAAAGCAATGCTCCGACAATCAACACCATACTTACTACCCAAGCGGAACGTAAATAAAGATCAATATATTCTTCTGCTATCAAGCCAATAAGTAGTGCGGGTATTGTGCCTACTAGTATTGCCCAACCAAGCGTGCGCTTTCCCTGAAAAAAGCTTTTTAATAACTGCCAAAGTTCAGGAGCAAAATAAATATAAACAGCTCCAATAGTACCTAGTTGTAATATAGCATCTACAGCCAGCGGGTAGGGGGTAACAAATCCTAAAATATCTCTGGCCAAAATCAAATGCCCACTGGAAGAAATAGGTAAAAACTCAGTGAGACCTTGAATAATGCCAAGGAGAATAAAGGAGAGCATAGAATAAGTTTGTACTAGTAAAGTACAAGGATGAATTGTAATTTACAATAATTCAGAAAAGTGTATGCTTCTTAATTAAATAGTTACTATCTATATGGCTTCATCAAGATCTCCTGATATACTAACCAATGACAATATCGACGATAACAGACAGATTCCTGTCATGGTGCAATGCTGGATTGAGGATCAAGGGGATAATATCTCTCCAGAATTCGATCAAACCACTGCATTAGCCTACTTAAGGAGCTTAAAGTTAGCAGAACAATATGCTGAGTGGCGGGATCTTTTGCGGGAAGCAAACTTTATTCAGGTATCAGCAAACAGTGGAGAATTGGGATATGAAGATGATAATCAAGGCTTTCATTGTTTTCCTCAATTGGCAGAAATTGTAGCGGCGATACTAGATAATCTTGCTTATTATATCGCAAAGCAAGCAGAAGGCTATGAAGCTTTATCTCTTGTTCCCGGAAAAATGTCTTTAGCCGATGTGTATAAATGGACTGAGCGTTTTTTGAAGAAAAGATTAGGTCAAGATTTTACCGTATGTGACTATAATAATTTAGATGCTGCACCACGCATGTTAGATTACAATGTAAGTAGGACAATTCAGTCAAAAGAAGACTGTCCTCCATGGCTGCTGTCCTTGCGCAAAACTACCTTCGGAGCATTAGCGCCAGCTGCGTACAGAGAAACTCCTGGTCCTATTCCTGGAGATGAAGGGAGATTTTTAGTGAAGTTAGATGATGCAGTGGAAGCATTGGCAGGTACTGGTGTATCGGCTGCTCTTTTAGAAGAGGTATACCTGATGTTTGTCCAAAAACTAGCTACTAATGCTCAGGCTCCAGACAGATACAATCTGGTAATAGCGGCAGGTAATAAAACCCTAGAGGACTCTCATCCCCAAGTGACATTTGCTGATGACTGCCAAGCCTCTAGTAGTACTGCTATCCAACCAGGCCCACCTAGTTTGATTACCGAGTGTATCCCAACAAGCAATCTAGTAGCATTGGATTGCATTCAAACTGTAATCCGCATTCCTCTTAGCTCTTAGCTCTTAGCTCTTAGCTCTTAGCTCTTAGCTCTTAGCTCTCCATCCCCCTATTTCCCAGTCAAGTTTTCCTAATTCAGTTCTATCTATATACTACAGGCTAGTAAGCTTCGTACTATATGAGTCTCGCTCAATCCATAGAAAATCCCGAGTCACAACAGTCAATGCTGCGCATAGTGATTGCTTTTGTTATGATATTTCTTTATCAATATCCGGAGGCTATTTCCGAAGCACGGATCAAGATAAAGATACAAAGTATGATAGATTTTCCTTGGGATGAGACTGTTTGGCAGGAGGCCCTAGCAAATATGTTAGAGAAAAGTATTCTTGAACGGGATGTGGATGACGCTCTAAGGCTTACTGACAGCACTCGTAACGAAATGGCATTACGCCAAACATTGAAAGCGCTAGTAACAACTAGGGAAGCAAAATCATTAGCATAGTTCTGTTATTTATCACTCTTTTCTGAACCTCATTCATAATTCATAATTCGTAATTCGCAATTCGTAATTCGTAATTGCTTGCCCCCATGTTCTCTCTCCCATCGCAACTCAATGATTTCTTCATCATTTTCTTAGGTCTAGTGATAGAAGCTTTGCCTTTTATTTTACTTGGCGTAATACTCTCGAGTTTACTTTCTTTATTTATTACCGAAGAAAAAGTGCTTCGTTTTATTCCTCGTAATAAGTTCTTAGCTTTGCTCTATGCCTCTCTTACCGGCTTTCTGCTCCCAGTATGTGAATGTGGCAATATTCCTCTAGCTCGAAAGTTTACGATGAAAGGTATTCCTCCTTATTTGGCAGTCACTTTTCTTCTAGCAGCACCAGTCTTAAATCCAATAGTAGTATTCTCAACCTATGCTGCCTTCCGTGACATTCCCGAAATAGTAATTCTGCGTTTTGTCTTCGCCTTTATCGTGGCTATTATTGTTGGCTATATTTTTAGCTTTGCCAAGGACAAACGTGAAATTGTCAAAGAAACTAGCATTGTGGATTGTCATGTCGAACATGCCCATACCCATTCTCGCTGGTCTACTTTTATGCAAAATATGCAAAGTGAATTTGCTGAAATGATGGTATTGATGGTGATTGGTGGTTTGATCGCAGCTGCCGTACAAACATTTTTACCGAGACAGTTAATCACTTCTTTGGGTACCGGGCCAGTGATATCAATTGTGGTAATGATGTTATTAGCTTTTGTGGTTTCTATTTGTTCCAATGTTGATGCTTTCTTTGCTCTAGCCTATGCTTCCACTTTTTCTAGCGGAGCTATTCTCGCTTTCTTAGTTTTTGGCCCTATGATTGATATCAAAAGTCTCATTATGATGTCGACTACCTTCAAAACCAAGGCTATTGTGCTCATGACTATCCTTACTCTGCAATTGGTATTTGTGCTCACTTTGCTAATGAATCTCTATGTTAGCTAAAAAAGGACTGTTCATTTTTCTTTTTGCTGGTTACGGGCTTGGCTTTCTCTGGTTGTTGGCAAAAAAGAAGCTATTACTTTTCTTACACCCAGATTTCGTTCCTTTAGCTGTGGCCGCTGCAGTAATCATGTTGTTGGTTGCTTTCAGTATTTTTAGCTTAGCTCATTATCATGCTGTGAAGCTGAAGCGATGGCGAATACTCCTTTTGTGCTTGCCCCTTTTACTGATTTGCTTCACTGATCTCAAACCTCTATCCAGTATTGCTGCGGCAGAACGTGGGATAAACACGGGGGCCTTAACTGTGGGGCGGCGCTTTACTACTGGTGGTTTTGCTACCAAACCGGAGAAGCGTTCATTATATCAATGGGTAATTGCTCTGAATGCCGACCCTGAACCTAGTCATTATGAAGGTCAGGCGGTGAATGTGAAAGGTTTTATTATGCATCAAGAGGGACAGACTTTGGTCGCGCGTTTCATTTTGACTTGTTGTGCGGCTGATGCTCGTGTCTTGAGCTTGCCTATCAAGAGCACTCAGGAAAGCGTGGCTACCCTCAAGGATGATCAATGGGTACATGTGATGGGTAAAATGGCAGTTGAAGAGAAAGATGGTAAGCGCTCTTTAATTGTTATTCCCACTAAGGTTGATCTAATTGCTATACCTGAAGACCCTTATGAAATTTAGATCATTTTTCGACAAAGTTGCTTGGAGTATTGTTCTGATATTGAGCCTTTTCATTATCGGTATGGTGGCTGGTGGTGATTTCACCGAGCCACGTATCCAATATTTTAATGGTCAAAAACAAGCTATTGCCGCTCAAACAGGGCAATTTTTATTTCGCTTCAATCGACTCATGGATGAAAAAAGCGTTGAGAGCTCATTTCGTATTTTCCCTGCAATAAAAGGTAAGTTCAGCTGGTCTGGAAGAACTTTTGCTTTCACAGCAGATGCACCTTTGCATTATGATGAGCATTTCACGATTACCTTTATTGGCGCTCATGACCGTGCTGGTAAGGTAATGCCAGCTATCACTCTCCAAGCAAAAACGAAGGAGCAATCATTACTTTTCTTAGATGAACAGGGAAGGGTTCAGCAATTAGTTTTGGCGGCTAATACAGTAAAGTCGCTTACGCCGGAGCATTTGTTTGTCCAACAGTTTTCTGTTTCCCCTCTAGGAACACATCTGGCTCTATTGGCCACCACTAGCAAAGATAATAGTACAGATCGTAGTGAGTTCCGTTTGTATATCTATGATCTCAATGCGGGCAACCTACAATTAGTTAATAATGAGCAGGGAAAAGTGTTAGATGAATTACAGTGGCTACCAGATGGCAGTGGCATCGGATATACATTTATTAATATGAGCAACAATACCGAGGGGATTGCTTGGTATGAAATGGCCAGTGAAAAAGTCCAGGAGATTGCCACAGGAAAGGCCCGTGCTTATAGTTTTTATTTCACGCCCGATGGCAATAAAATAGTATACATCAATAGTGACGGAGCTTTGATTTTGGGTGATATGCCTGAAGGTAATGGTGCTTTAATTGCTACGACGTTTACTGATATTGTTGGTTTCAATGAGACAGGAGATTATTTCGCTTACATCGCTCCCCAAAGCGTCAATGCTTTTGATCTTACCAATCAACCAATCTTAGTAAATGCCGAAGGGAATGAAAAAGAGATTCCACTGCCCGAGAGCACGAACTTTGATATGATGTTTGTCCCTCAAACAAAAAAGATTGTTTGGACCCAAGAAATCAGTTTAGGAAAAGAACGGAGAGACAAGATTGTCGCTTTTGATTATGAAAAAAATACCTTCCAAGTTGTCATTGATCGAGAAGATTGTGCTGCTTTCCATCCCACTCCCAATCCTGATGGCTCTTTATTAGCCTGGCAATGTGTAGAAAATGACAATAAGGGCTATGTGCTCACAGGCTGGAATGATTATCAAGGGAAAATTGTGACTGGTAAATTATGGCTAAAAGATTTTATTAGTGGGGAAGAGAAAGATCTTCATATTCAGGGTGCTGGTATGCAGTTTTTGCCTTAGTAATAAAAAGGTACTTGTGGCTAAATAATCCATAGAGTAGCGTGCTTACTTATGAATTAATATGACAAGACAGCCGAATAAGATAAATATTCTAACATGTGTTGATGATGTGTCGTCAGCTTGTCCAGCTGCTACTGCTGGTATCGATGGTGTCTGCATGGGTGTAGAGAAGTTTGTTGCTGAGGCCAATAGGCAATCTTTAGCAGAGCTACTTGCAAGATCTCAAGTGTTAGTCCACATTCCTGGACAAGAAATACGCACTGGGGACTTGGGGAATAGACGTTCATTAAATTTAATCAAGGGGCAGTTAATCAGTTTTGTTTGTCAGCCTAAATTAGATCATGGTAGTCGATTTATTCCTGTCAATCTCGCCACCATTCCCTTAAGTCTCGAGGTCGGTGATATCTTTACTATGGGCGATGGCCGTATTGCCTTTCAGGTAGAATCGCTGGCGGAAGATCGTTCAAGATTGGTTGCCAAAGCATTATGTGCTGGCTGTATATTGGCAAAGCAATCTATTCATTGGGCAAAAGATAATTTGGTTGCTCATGGTCAAATAGCAGATAATCAAGTGGTTTCTGTTCGTCGCTTAACAGTGCATGAGCGTCGTCCCCATCAGATAGTTTTAGGTGATGTGAGAGATGCGGATATTGTCACCAGAGCGCAGGTGCAATTATCTGATACTGGTGTGAAAGTATTAGCAGAGATTGCTAGCGGTACAGGAATCGAAAACTTAGCTGCCATTGCTCAAAAGTCTGATGGCATTGTCATAAACAGACGCCAATTAGTAATAGATATGGGGGATCGTTATGGTGCCCACACATTTGATGATATTGTGGGAAGAACAGCCAGTAAGCCAATTATTGTCCGTGGCGCTTTCGCCTCTTCTATGCTTTCTGAGTGGGATCTTTCCGCTGCCGATAGAGAAGACATTGCTGTCCAAGTACGATCAGGAGTTTCAGCAATTATGTTGGGCGGAGTTTTTCATAAAGTGCCTGATCGTGCTAGATTGGTAGAAAAATTAAGAGGGTGTATTACTAAAGCTTTACTAACAAATGCATGAAGCGAGATGTCAAAAAAGAAATTTTAGCAACACTGTTGAAAGCTGATCGCTTAAAGTATGGGGATATTCATCCGGAAGGAATTGGCAATGATCTTTTTAACTATCATCTACAGCATCTGGTTAAAATGGGTTTGGTAAGTAAAGATGACAAAATTTATAGTCTGAGTAATTTGGGTAAGTATCATGTTGCCGAGCAAAACCCTTTGAGTCCCAGCGGTCGTACTGCAGATCGCTTCAAAATGAATGTACTCACAGTAGTGCTGCGAGGCCAAGGAAAAAACTTGGAAGTACTAATGCAAACTCGCAAACGCCACCCTTTTTATGATTCAAAGAGCGTGATGGGTGGTACTATCCGCAAAGGGGAGCTGGTGGCTGAAGCTGCTCAGCGCAAATTGAAAACAGAAACTGGTCTAACTGCCAATCTCAAGCTGTGTGGTCTGATTCGCCAAGTGAATCTAGATAAACAGAATGTTCTGGTTGTGGAAGATGTGCTGTTTCATATTTGTTGCACAGATTTATTTGAAGGTGAATTACTAGCGAAGACTGACTACGGAGAAAATTTTTGGTGCCCTATTGAACAGGCGATTCAAGAACACAAAAAACATCATGGGTCATTACAATTATTAGTAAAGTTTTTCACAGCGCTCAAAAAACAAAACTTTCGTGATCTACCGTTATTTTATTGGGAAAAGAAAAGCCTCTTAAATTCAGCATTCTGAATGCTGAATTTAAAATTGAGGGAGGAGGTTATCCCGCTTTTAGTCTGGTTAAGAAAAATATACATCATAGTTTATGAAATAACTTTCGTCTTACTGTCCATTCCGAATTCTGAATTCCGCATTCAGAATTGTTATCCCTACCTAGTACTCGCTCGGTAGATTCTCAGACAAAATAGTATATTTTATTTTCTCACCTAAACTTTATGACATTAGCCAATTTGAATGCTGATCGGGAAGTAGAAGAAAGATTTGCTTTTTCTGAGCAGCAGCGTGGCGTCCTGCGGCGATGCGTTGGGGCGAAGCTAAAAGCAAAGAAGTATTTTGTAAACTTTGGTATCGAGCATAGAGAGCCATTGACTGAGAGGGGACTGCGAATAAAGGGAAATTGGCTACGTGCTCGGGTGGCAAATCCTGATCAGGCAATGATCAAGCAAATGGTAGAAATAACCCAGGAAAAGAGACTGGCTTTATTGATTGCATTAGGGTTGAGACCCAAGTTTACGCTAAAGTTACCAAAACCAACTTTAGGTTTTGCCCAAGAATTTGAAGATGTGGCAGGAATAGCAGCACAATTAGGAAGTGATGCTAGAAACGAAGCTGAGCTACTAGAGCGATTACAACGTGATGGTTATACCATTGATGCTGGTTTTTCTACACGTAGAGAAGAATATGGGACTGATGATGGCATGATACTGACTGCAGATGATAGTACCTGTATTCATACTGGTATAAGTGGTTATTTCCCAGTGATTCGCCAAGTGACTGAAGTAGAAATCATGGCTATCGCCGGAGCGGAAGCTGAGGCCAGAGCAAAAATTCGTGATGTGGTGACTGGCGCACTAGGTGATGTGGCACTAACGGCAGCCATTCCTAGTACCATAATTGCCTGTGTCTCCGCTCACACTGATCCCAGGTATGTCGCTAGACTGATTGAGGCTGAGCGTATTGTCCCAGCGCAGTTAAGTGCTTTGGTTACCAATACCGAGTTGCCCCTCGATCATCTTCACAGAATACTATCACAAGTGTCGGTTGAAATGCGTGAAGCTTTATCATCTCTATTCTTTCCTCTAATGCGTAATCTATAGTTCATAACTTCTTTCCTTTCTTCCTTTTCCCATTCGTAATTAGTAATTCGTAATTTGTAATTCTTATGTTTATCGTTGCCACCATTTCCAAAAATTCTTATTCCCCAGAAAAAATTGCAGAAATTATTCAAGCAGGCGCCACTGTTTTACGGTTCAATTTTAGTCACGGTACACCTGAAGAAATGCATGCCAAAGTGCAAATAGCTCAAGCCGTGATTAGTGAATTGGGTAAAGAAGGCGAAGTGAAAATACTAGCAGATTTACCTGGTAGCAAGATTCGCTTGGGAAGTTTCGCGGGAGGAGAAATCAAAATACAGGCAGGCCAGAAAATGCGTTTTCAAGAGGGGAAGCATTCAGATAATCCCCATGAATATTTAGCAGTTAACTGGGAAGATATTGGAAAACTAGTAACTGTTGGCCAAATAGTAACTTTGGGAGACGGTGAGACCGGCTTTGAAGTGACCGAATTGCTCGATGAAAAAAGCTTTCAAGCGGTAGCGATTAGTACTGCTAGTTTTTCCGAGTTCAAAGGAATCAATTTGGGTAGCGTTATGGATTCAGTCGATCATTTCACTCCTCAAATGCTTGCCCATTTGGCACAGTTGGCTGTCCTCAAACCTGAATGGGTCGCTTTTTCTTTTGTAAATAGTGCGGAGTATATGAAGCGAGCGCAGGCATTATTGCAGCCTCATCTCACTATTGATTGGCAACCAAAAGTTGTGGCAAAAGTAGAGACCTTGCAAGGCGTGCAAAACATTGCTGATATTGTAGCAGCAGTGGACATTGTACTCGTTGCTCGAGGGGATTTGGGCCTCACTTGCCCAATTGAACAATTAGGCATTTTTCAAAAACAAATTGTGAAAGCTACTAAAGCTGGCCATAAACAGGTAATTGTCTCTACCCAAATTTTAGATAGTATTGTGAACTTTTTCATTCCTTCTCGCGCTGAAGTTCTGGATCTAACTAATATTGTTCTAGATGGGGCTGATGGCATTATGCTAGCCAAAGAAACTGGTATCAGTTTGACTCCCGGTCGGTCAGTAACTATGGCAAAAAAGATCATTGCTGCAGTTGAACAGTGGGCTTAAGTTTTCCAGTTTGTTCCTGTCTTTGTCTTCGTCTCGGTCTTGGTCTTTTATGATCTCCTCTTTCGTTCCTTTATTCTATTTTGCTCCTTGACGAGATCTTTGAATATAGTAGTGTTGCTACTTGTCTATTTTCATGGCCCGAATTGATGTGCTAGATGCAAGGTTAGTACCGGAAAGTGTTGATGAAAAAGTTCAAGCGCAGGCTATGGTTGGCTGGGAAAGAGTTGAAAGTAACGATTCCTGTACTTTTGTATTTAGTGCCCCAGTAAATGAAAGCCTGCGCAGTGGAGTTGTGCCAGTAGGATTTTCTTTGTGTGTTAAAGGTTTAGCTAGAGATGCTGTTTTGCGTGTCATGCGTAATCCTCAATTATTGCTGCGCCAATTAGAAGAAATAGCTCCCGAACTGCTTCAGCCAATGTTATGGGTTAATGACATGAATGCTGATCAGTATTACCGGGAAACAGTTTTAGATGAGTTGGCTCGGGTATTAGTAGGTGATAGGCATGGTATCGAGACTGTTCGTGAAATTGTTGAATTACTTTTGTCATCAGCCTATAGCTTATATAGTGCGGTAGTTTCTCATCGTGATAGTTTTCGCCAGCTGGCATTAGATCCCCATGCTCCTGGTGAAGTAACATGGTTGGAACATGATTGTATTCACCCTGCTCAGGATATTACTGGTAAACCCTACCGGGTTCTAGAGATGAAAACAGTGCTTGCTTTTCCCAATACACTTCCTGATATTGTCAGTGAACGTTTAGTGCGAGATGTAATGAGTAGAAATGAACGTTGGCGTATCGCGCGAATTTGCGCTGCTAATTGTCATTCTATGCCTGACCCAGATACCACCTGCCTAATTCGTGACGGAGCTGCTGCCAGATTAGCTTCTTTAGTAAGGGTTGGCGCAATTGATGTGTCAGAAATTGCATCTGTCAGAGACGCGGGTTTTCTTCCCGATCGGAAACTAATACGACTTAAATCGCAGGGAATTGATATTAGTGGAGTAAAATAATAAGTAGTGCTTATGTCTATGATTGAAGTTGAGCAACGCTATTTAGTAAAGGGTAACTCAGTTCATGAGATGGGCCGCTTGATGAAAAAAGGATGGCACCCACCAGAACACACTTGTTTTGTTAGTTTTCTTCTTGATCAGCTATCTGGTGCGCGCGAGCATTTGCCGATACAAGCCAAAGGTTGGAATTTGCGAATGCGTCTGTCAGGTGTCGGTAGAGACTTTGCCTGTTTAGTAATGGAAAGTAGGCATCACTTAGCTACTCTGCTGGCATCTTTAAAGGGAGATGAGGCGGTATCTTGTATGTTAAAAAAGCCCAGTGGTAATAGTGCGGGCAAAGAAGAAATTGATGAACCAGCAAGCATTGCCCGAGAGCTGCAGGTGAAAAAGCTGTCGGGTGATACAGTGCGCGATCTCCTCGAGGCACTTATCTCAACTGGGTATGATATTCACAATCTCATTGCGACCGAACGGACAAACTTTAGAAAAGTTTTGGTCGCTACTGGTGAAATGACAGTTGCTTGGAATACTGACTATTGTGGGCATCAATTAGAAAGACCAGACAGTCCGAGATCTATTATCGAAGTAGAAACATGTTTGGAAATTAATCCTCTTAGTACGGCGGCGCGAAGAAATGATTTGCTACGAGCTGCTGAAGAACAAAATAATGCCTGGGTAAGAGAAAATATTGCTGATTGGCCTAGAGTGCCCGGTACAGCTGCCTTGTGTGTAATTAACCATATGCCAATAGATGATGTCCGTGCAATCTTAAAAAAACGTGGTATAAAAGCTGCTCAAGTCCGCCAAGCTTTAGTAGTAGGTGAAATTGATCATGAACGTTTGGCTTTGCTACAAAGAGCAGAAATTATTTCTGTTGAACAATACCAAGCAATTCAAACAATGCGGCTTGAGCATTGACTTGAATAAAAGATCGTCTACTATAGTGTCTTCTTATATTATTCCATGAAAGTTGCCAAGATTGAGGTAGAAGATCGCTATCGGCTCACAATAGGTCAACGTAAAAAAGCGGCTGACATATTGAGACAAAGATTCGGTGATCCTCGTGAAATGCGTTATGTAAACGTTTTAGTTGATACACCAAATTTGCAATTACGTTCACATGGGGTGGTATTGCGAGTGCGTGGTTATCAACCTGACATGAAAAAAGTGATGATGTTTATGGATGAGGCACGTGCCACTACTCGTTTATCGTTGTTGCGCTATCTGTTGGCCACTTCACCAACAGAAGCTACTCTTAAGTTACCTGTGATTGATGGAGGACAAAAAAGAACCAAACGAGAGATTGAAGATCCGGCAGAGATTGCTAGACAATTAAATTTGTCCTTGAATGGCGAAAGTGATCGTTTTGCTGCACTGGTCACAGCATTGGAAAGAGCTAATTATGAAATTGTCGGTGGTATCCATACAGATAGAAAAGAATTTACCCGTAAAAGTCGCACTGGTCCGACAACTCTAACTATTGACGATAGTACCTGCATGCATGATCCTGATAGGGTCAGGAGTATTTTAGAGGCAGAACGAATTGAGCAAGTAAATCAGGAGATTAGTCAAGGTGCACTCAGAGCATTGGTTCGCAGGGTGGAGGGGAATAATCGCCGTTGGATAGGAATGCGTCTTAATGAGTTAGGAGCGATGCCTCTGGTTCCTGGCAGTGCTACTTTATGTTTATGGCGACATCTACCAACTGATCGTTTGCAAGCTCTTGTTCGCCATGGGGAGTTGACTCATAAACAGTTAAAAGCATTATGTGCAACTGGCGATTTGAGACGTCAAGATGTGGCTCGTTTGGTAGAGACACATGTTATCACCCAAGCGCAGGGGTTTGAACTAAGAAAAGAGTTTTCGCGAAGGCAATCCTAAAGAAGGTTTATCTGAAAAATGGGTAGATACCGAGAGCCGACTCGGTATGCATACTACTAACTGTCACTTATGCTAGTGATAGCTATTTTTACCATGTCTTCTTTTAGTCAATTACTACAGTTGCTGCAACTCACCCGATCCCAAACTCAGTATGGTTATTTGCTCAGCGGTGTGCCCAAAGAAAAGTTGAGTGATCTTGCTCAACATCACTATTTAGTTACTTTTATCGGCTGGCAAATGGCTCTTCATTGTCAGTTTGCTGGTGCCAATATAAATACTATGCAAGTGTTGGAAATATGTTTGGTTCACGATTTGGGTGAATTATTCGGCGGTGATATTAATTGGTTCTATGCCAAGCACAATCCTGCTGCCCGCAAAGCTGCTAAGGTTTTTGAAGAGGAGAATAATCAATTCCTACTTCAATACTTTGGTGAGCAACGGACACATATCCAAGCGGTAATAGATGCCGCACATCTCTGCCAAACTGATGAGGCGAGATTGGCAAAGCTTGCTGACTATCTGGAATGCTTACAGTACAAAAACTTTGTTAACGCCCTTTCTGCTACGGATCTTGATATGGCAGTACCAGCACTATATCGCCTGATTCAATTAATGAGCTGTCCCAAAATCCAAAAGTCTCTAACTAATCTGATTAATGATTGGCTAAAAACGCTTGATCAAATGCCCAACTTTTTGTTCTTTTTAGCTAAATCTTAATACTACGCTTTTAAAGCAGCAGCTAAGGCGTGAACATTTTTGAGCATGACATCTTGATATGCAGTCGGAGAGTAGATACCGGTTTCCATTGGGTCAAATTCTATTATCTGTAAATTTAAATCCTGGGCTAAAGTTTGGACAATACGGGGAGAAAACTGGGGCTCGGTACAAATTACTTTTATGTGATTATTTTTAATATAATCAATCAGCTGTTTGAGATAATATGGTGTCGGCTCTTCACCGGGATATTCTTCGATAGAGGCAGTGACTGTGAAACCATAATCACGAGCGAAGTATTGTGTAGTAGAATGGAAGGAAACAAATTGTTTATTTGTTAAGTTTGCTGTTTCTGTTCTGATACTGTGATCAAGTGCTTCGATCTGTCTGGTGTATTGATCAAGTAATATGGCCAATTCCGCTTTGTGTTCAGGTGCCAATTGTTGAAATTGGGCACTAATACGTGGCAAAATTTGCAAAACATTGCGTGGCGACACCCAGACATGAGGATCATGTGGTCCATGTTCGTCCTCTTCTTCTTCGTGGGCACCAATCAGCACCTGTTCCTCGATAGGAGGCAAGATGGTCAATTCTTGGCTAGCGGTAAAAACTTTAGCCCTACTTCCCGAAGTGGTAATTGCTTTCTCTACCCAGTCATCTACGCCCAAACCATTTTTAATTACTAAGTTGGCTTGTCGCAACAAATTGATTTCACTGGGCTTCAACTGATAATCATGAGGACCAACTTGACTCGAAATAAGTGAATTAACGCTGAGATAATCACCGGCTAAGTTTTTAGCAAAGACATAATAGGGGAAGAATGTTGCTACTACCTCTTTTTTGTTTGTTTCTACTGTCATGGGTTGTGCATTGCCACAACTGCTTAATGCTAAACTACAGATGATCAAACTTGCGAAGAACGTGTGAGTTTTCATAATTAGTTACTTGCAATTCAGTTGCATACTAGCTGGTTGGAGGATTGAGTGCAACTTGGTTGCACTTTGCTTTGCGTCACCTTTTTGATTACGCTGCTCGTTGAGTGATTAGCAAGTTATGCGTCTTACTGTAGTTAGGGAGAAAATTCTGGCTATTATCAAAAATGCTAAGAAGTTAGTTTCCGCAAAAGACATTTTGCGTATTGATCCCATGCTCGACAAGGTTACAGTGTATCGTACGCTGGATGCTTTTCTGCAAGCTGGTATGGTCCGAGAAATGCATCTGCCAACTGGCGAAAAGGCTTATGAATTAGGTGATGATCATGATCATCATCACCACTTTCGTTGTGAGCGCTGTTTGGAGATATATCATTTGCCTTGTGAATTTGATCATACTATTGAAAAATGGGAGCAAAAAACTGGCTTCAAATTTCATAGTTTCGACTTTGCTGGCGTGTGTAAAACTTGTCTGCAAAAAAACACTCTTTAGTTGTTCACAAAACTGTAATAACTGCTAGACTACACCCGTAGTATTTTATGTACCTTAACTTGCCGGGTGAATTTGCCATAATTATGGCCTAACAAGTATTTTGTTTTCTTTTTTTACAGTTCTCATAATTGAGATTCTTTTTAACCTTAGCCATGAGCTAAGGAAACTTTCGAGATGC
>JACQZO010000010.1 GCA_016207805.1 Candidatus Abawacabacteria bacterium
ATGCCGCGAGACAGGATTCTCCAGGATGAGGACGTGGCTCCCATGTTTGCTTGCTTTTTAAATATACTCAAAAAGCCTCATAACAATATACGAGGATTAGGATTAGGATAAGATACGTCACACCTACGGTGCTCGTGTGGTGGGACGGGCGGGAATCGAACCCGCGACCGTCAGCTTAAAAGGCTGTTGCTCTACCGACTGAGCTACCGTCCCAGAGAAATTCTAGATGATAAAATCTAAATTCTTAATCAGTTTTGAGGCTGCGTCGCTTTTTCGAGCGACAATCTAGATTCTATAATTTCCTTTGCGGCGTGATATTAGTAATGATTCTTGCTTTAGGCAAGGTCTATTATCCAAAAAAGCCTTTTTTCTTTGGTTGTGTTTCTAATGTAGCCAACTCTTCATAAAGTTTTTTCTCTTCAACAGAAAGTTTTTCCGGAACATGGATACCAATCGTTACATAATGATGTCCTTGATTCCCTCGAGTGTCATGGATGCCTTGATTTTTGATTTTGATAATTGTACCAGGTTGAGTACCGGCGGGAATTTTTAACATACTTTCACCGTGAATTGTTTTCACTGGTACTGTTTTGCCCAGTACAGCGGTAGTCACTGATAGCGGTAATTCGCTGTAGATGTCATGATCTTTTCTGCTGAACTCTTTGCTGGGAGTGACTTGAACATGCAAATAGAGATCACCTGGATGTTTGCCAAATCGACCAATCTCTCCATAGCCGCGCATTCTCAATGTCTCGCCATTATCAATGCCGGCGGGGATATGAATGCTTAATGTTTCTTGTTTTCTCTTTCGGCCTTCACCCTGACATTCGCTACAACGCTGACTGATCTTTTTACCTGAACCGTGACAAACATTACAGAGCTGATTGGTAACCACTTGACCCAGAATAGTATTTTGTACTCTTCTCACTTGACCCGTACCATTACAGGTGTCACAGGTACTTACTTGGCTGCCCGGTTCACCACCAGTGCCTTTACAATGGTCGCATTGAGCTAAGCGGGTGAGAACGATATCTTTGTCGGTACCAAAACAAGCTTCTTCAAAACTAATAGTAATTTGCATTTCCAAATCACGTCCTTGCTCCTCGGCTCTTTGGCCACCGAAACTGCCACCACTGCCGCCAAAAAAGGTTTCAAAGATATCACCAAAACCACCGAATTGAGAAAAGTCAAAATTGCCCTGTTGAAAGCCACCTTGGCCAAATTGTTCAGTAGAGCCAAATTGATCATATTGGGCACGTTTTTGATCATCGCTTAATGCTTCATAAGCATTGTTGATGGCCTTAAACTTTTCTTCAGCTGCTTTATCGCCCTTATGTTTATCAGGGTGCCATTCTTTTGCCAGCTTACGATATGCCTTTTTTATGTCTTCAGTAGACGCGTTTTTGGGTACTCCTAAAATTTCGTATAAATCCTGAGCCATGGTTAATTCTGTTGAGATTGTTCGTTGAGTGTCACTGTGTACATTTTTTCTTCGCCACGATGGTATACTTTCAAGTTCACATTGTCACCAGGTTTAAACTTTTGTAATGATTTCGCTAAATTATTTTTTTCATCAATCTTTTGGCCATTGAGCTCGAGAATAATATCATTCTCTACTAAGCCAGCTTTATCAGCAGGACTTCCTGGCAACACTGCCAATTCAGTTGCTTGATCACCGCGAATAATTAAGGCTCCATATTCGACCGGTAACTGATTAGCCTTGGCTATTGTTTTGTTGAGTATCATATAGCGCACGCCCAGCTGTGGTCGCACCACTCTGCCTGAAGTCTTAATACTTTCGACAATAAATTTGGCATCGTTAATAGGTAGGGCAAAACCAATTGATTGACCTGACCGATCAATAGCCGTATTAATACCGATTACTTGACCCTGTAGATTGACTAATGGGCCACCACTATTGCCTGGATTGATAGCAGCATCAGTTTGAATAATGCCCTCCAATGATTCACTACGACGACCTGATTCATCACTGGCTTTGATGGTACGATTTAAGCCACTCACTATGCCTTTGCTGACTGTTTGGCGATATTCATTAAGGCTATTACCAATGGCCACTACAGTTTGGCCAATTTCTATTTTATTAGAATCACCCAGCTCTACGGTGGGTAAATTTGAGCCTTCAATCTTTAACACGGCTAAGTCATTTAAAGGGTCAGTGTCAAGCAATTGTGCTTTGTACTCAGTGCCATCATTGAGAAATATCGCGTAGCTGGCACTCTTATCACTTACTACATGTTTATTGGTAATAATGTAACCATCGGTACTAATAATAAATCCGGTACCGCCACCGACTTCTCTTTCAATAGGATCTTGGTCGGTAATATCATCATTGGGTGTCGAAGGCTTGAGTGGCCGCCCGGTGAAAGGATCAATAAAGAAAAAATTGCGATTGCGATCGGCATTAAGAGCACTGACAGTTTTTTTGATCACTACACTCACCACAGCAGGTTGCGCTTTCTTAATAGCATTGATTGTAGCTTCTTCTTCCATGATCGCAGAAAATACTGCTCCGGTTGTATTGGTGGTAGAGAATATTGCTGTTTCTGGTTGTGACAATACTGGTGGAGGTAGTAATTGTGTGCCCGCATAGAAGGCTCCACTAGCGAATACAATGCTAATTACGGCCATGACTGCAATAGCTGCTTTGAGTGAAACTCTCTGTCCTGATTTCTGAGTGTGTTCAATAATAGTTGTTGTTTGAGATTGTTCTGTTTGAGATTGTTCTGATTGTGATGTGGTGTTGTCTAACATGATATATGGGGGTTAATGACATTAGGAGAAAACTTGGGGGACAGATAGCTAGTGAGCTATAATCTAGATTTTAGCTTTTAGCTTCCTTCTCATCATCTTCCTTTTTCTTCTCCTCATTATTCTCTACGACTTCTCCTTCTACCACGTTACCATCTTTCTTGGCGCTTTCCTCAGCATCCTTAGCTGCTTCATATAATTTGGTGCCAATTTTTTGCGCTGCTTCGGAGAGCTTTTCAGTGGCTGCTTTGATTTCATCTGCAGTACTTTCTTCTTTAGCAAGCAATTCTTTCAATGAAACAATTTCTGCCTCTACTGGTTTCTTTTCTTCGGCGGTAATCTTGTCGCCAGCTTTGCTAAATGCTTGTTCAGTACTATATATGAGTGTTTCAGCAAGATTTCTCTGTTCTGCTTTTTCACGTTTTTTCTTATCTTCTTCGGCATATAGTTCGGCCTCTTTTTGCATCTTTTCAATCTCTTCTTTGCTTAAGCCACTAGAGCCTTGAATGGTGATTTTTTGTTCGCGGCCAGTACCTTTGTCTTTGGCTGACACATGAAGAATACCGTTGGCATCGATATCAAACTTCACCTCAATTTGAGGGATGCCGCGTGGTGCGGGAGCAATACCATCAAGAATAAATCGACCCAAGGACTTGTTATCTTTAGCCATTTCTCGATCGCCTTGTACCACATGAATTTCTACGGAAGGTTGATTGTCACTAGCGGTAGAAAATGTTTGGGACTTTGAGGTAGGAATCGTGGTGTTACGCTCGATGAGTCGAGTAGCTACACCACCCATAGTTTCAATACCAAGACTTAGGGGAGTAACATCCAAAAGCAAAACATCCTTAACATCTCCCTGCAAGACACCACCTTGAATAGCAGCACCAATAGCGACTACTTCGTCGGGATTGATACCAGCAGAAGGTTTCTTTTTGAAGATCTCTTCTACCTTTTGCATAATTGCTGGCATGCGAGTTTGGCCACCAACTAAAATAATTTCATCAATCTCTTCTACTTTTACCCCAGCATCTTTAATTGCGTTCAAACAAGGATCGATGGTGCGTTCAATAAATGGTTTCGCTAATTCATTGAGCTTACTGCGAGTAAGCTTAATATTTAAATGTTTTGGAGAACCATTTTCTGCCGTAATAAAAGGCAAATTAATTTCTGTGTCGACACTAGAGGAAAGTTCAATCTTTGCCTTCTCAGCACTTTCTCGTAAGCGTTGTAGGGCAATATCGTCTTTACTTAGATCAAGTCCTTGATCTTTTTTAAATTCGCTCACTAACCATTTAACAATAGCATTATCTAAATCATCTCCACCTAAGTGGGTATCACCATTAGTAGAAAGTACTTCAAAGACTCCATCACTTAATTCAAGAATAGAAATATCAAATGTTCCTCCACCAAAATCATATACTGCCAATTTTCCTTCTTTCTTTTTGTCCATGCCATAGGCAAGGGCAGCAGCAGTTGGTTCGTTGATAATGCGTTTTACATCGAGACCAGCAATTTTTCCTGCATCTTTGGTAGCTTGGCGTTGTGAATCATTAAAATAAGCGGGTACTGTGATTACCGCTTCAGTAACAGGATGCCCTAAGTAATGTTCAGCGTCACGCTTCAGCTTTTGTAAAACCATGGCACTAATTTCTGCCGGCTTTCTTGATTTGCCATCAAAAATAATATCTACTTCACCATTTTTCCCCTCGGCAAATTCATAAGGTACCGTTTTCATTTCCTCTTGCACCTCTTTATATTGTCTACCAATAAAACGCTTAGCAGAATAAATAGTATTTTTAGGGTTTGTTACTGATTGCCGCTTTGCTACGATACCAACAAGCAATTCATCGTCACCCTTGCCACTTTTTTTGGCCACTACTGAAGGAGTGGTACGCATACCTTCACTATTAGGAATAACAGTTACTTGGCCACCCTCCATCACAGCGACACAAGAGTTGGTTGTTCCTAAGTCAATACCTATGATCTTAGACATACATTTATATTTAAATTATTACTTAGCACTCAGAAGTATAGAGTGCCAAAATGGGGAAGTCAAATCAGTTGAAAGAGAAAGAAAGAAAAATGCTGAAAGCTGAATGCTGAGTTCTGAATTGAGGGGGAAGGACTATTTTTGCACCCTTACTTTTGCTGGTCGAAGTACTTTTTCGTGCAGCAGGTAACCGGCTTCAATTTCATCAATTACTACATCGGATTCAGTATCGGGTTTTTCTCCAACGCCGATAATCTCGTGGAAATTGGGATCAGCTTTGGTTCCTACTGTGGGAATCTTTTTGACGCCTAACTTTTCTAGCGTTTGTAAAAAATGTTTTTCGATGGCAAATACACCATTTACCCATTGATTGTCTTTTAATTCCTCCGGAATATGGAGAAATGCTCTTTGTAAATTATCGATAACTGGCAATAATTCGTTAATACACTGACCTGAGGCAAACTTGATAGTGCTTTCTAGTTCTTGACTCTGTCTGCGCCGAAAATTAATAAAATCAGCTTGGGCTCGAGCAACGCTTTCTTTTAATTGAGCTATTTCTGCTTTTAGTAGTTCAATCTCATCATTCGTTTGGGTTGGTGGGGGAGTGTTGCCATTTTGAGCTTGGGGATTTTCCTCCTGCGGTGTGGAGGGATCATTGTCAAAGTTGATAGAAATGTTGGGATCTTTGGTGTCAAACATAGGAATTACAAATTACGGATTACGAATTACAAATGGGGGGGGGAAAAAGTAGGGGGGATTAAAAGTGAGTCTTTTCTAAATCATTTCTTACCGCAGTCAGGGCTGCGATGTTCCTGGGATAATTCATGCGCATCGCTCCCAGTATGCCAATGATGCCGCTATATTCGGGGGACATTTCATATTGCGTGGCTAGTAGCGAACAGCCTTTGATCGCTTCAATGATATTCTCTTTGCCAATTAGTACGGTGACATCATGACTGAGATTCAGACTTTCTAATAATTCCAAAAAGTGGTCTTGGTCTTCTAGTACTTCTACTACGGTGCTAAAGCGAGCGCTGTCGGCAAACTCAGGTTTTCTCATGGCATTTGCAAGGCCAAGATAGTAGGTTTCTCCGAGCCAAGGTAAGGTGGCAAAACTTACTTCATCAGTAATCTTAGCTAGAATGCCCACGGAAGTGTAGATTGCTTTTTCTGCTTTTTGACTGGCAATCTTTTCTTGCATTTGCTGTACGTGATTCAATTGCTGCAAATAGCTCTGGGGAATACGAATATGTTGTTCGTCCATCATTTGATCGATGAAATAGCGTAAACCTTTTTCTGTGGGCACGCGGCCAGCGGATGTATGCGGCTGATAGATAAGGCCTGCTTTTTCAAGTAACATCATATCGTTCCGTACAGTGGCGGGACTGACTGAAAAGTCGAACTCATCTAGTAGATACTGTGACCCTACGGGGCCACCTTCTTTAATGAATGTCTCGATAATGGCTTTGAGAATGCTAAATTTACGATCCATGATGTTCAACTTGCAAAGTAATTTGGTCAGCGACGTAATCGACAATCACTGTATCTCCTGGCTTGATTGTACCGCTCACAATTTCCAACGCAAGTTTATCCAAGATTTGTTTTTGAATCACGCGTTTTAGTGGTCGGGCACCAAACACAGGGTCATAGCCAGCATTGCCTAAGAACTTTTTGGCAATAGTAGTGATCTCTAAGGTAATACTTTGTTTTGCTAAGCGTTCTTGTACTTTGGCTACCTGTAATTCCACAATCTGTTGGATTTCTTTCTCAGTGAGCGGAGTAAAGGTGATAATCTCATCAATACGATTGAGAAATTCAGGTCTGAAGCTATGACGAAGAATTTCTTGCAGGGCCTGTTCTTGCTCTTTGGGCTTTTTTGCCAATTTTTGAATGACGTCGCTGCCTAAATTAGTAGTCATAATAATGACTGTGTTTCTAAAATCTACGGTGCGTCCTTTGCTATCAGTTAAGCGGCCATCATCGAGTACCTGTAAAAAAATGTTAAATACTTCAGGATGAGCTTTTTCAATTTCATCAAATAAAATGACACTAAATGGTCGTCTTCGTACCGCTTCAGTTAACTGTCCACCTTCTTCATAACCGATGTACCCTGGAGGTGAGCCAATTAGCCGAGCAACACTGTGCTTTTCCATATATTCACTCATATCGATACGTACCAGGGCATTTTCATCATGGAAAACTGTGGCTGCCAAAGCTTTTGCTAATTCAGTTTTTCCTACACCAGTTGGGCCCATGAAAATGAAAGAACCAAGCGGCCTATTTTCTTCTTGAATGCCAGAGCGAGCACGACGAATGGTATTGGCTAGGGCACTGAGTGCTTTTTTTTGACCAATCACTCTTGTGGCTAAGTTTTCTTCCAATTGGACTAACTTTTCAACATCACTGCTCAACATTTTGGTTACCGGTATCCCAGTCCATCGATGTACGATCTTGGCAATATCTTCTTCACTTACTTCTTCTTTGAGAAAATGATCATCTTTCTGTAAGCCTGCTAGTTTTGTTTCTGCTTCGGCCAGCTCCTGATTGAGCTTGGGTAAAATGCCATAGCGAATCTCAGCTACTCTTTGCAAATCAGCAGCTCTTTCGGCTTGTTCCTCCTCATTACGAATCTTTTCGATTTCAGTTTTTTTACTACGAATAGTAGTAATAACTTCTTTTTCTTCCCGCCATTTCAATTCAATTACTTTAGATTCTTCTTTGAGATTAGCTAACTCATGTTCAATTTCTGCTAGCCGCTTTTTACTATTTTCATCGTTTTCTTTCTTTAATGCTTCCTTTTCGATTTCCAATTGCATGATCTTCCGTTCCAATGAATCTAATGCCTGGGGCTTACTATCAATTTCCATTCTGAGCATCGAGGTGGCCTCGTCGATCAAATCAATTGCTTTGTCTGGTAGAAAGCGGTCGGTGATATAACGTTTAGAAAGAGTAACGGCAGCAACTATGGCACTATCTTTAATACGCACACCATGATGCACTTCGTATCTTTCTTTGATTCCACGTAAAATTGAGATTGCATCATCCACTGTAGGTTCATTGACTATTACTGGCTGAAATCTTCTCTCCAGAGCGGCATCTTTTTCAATATATTGACGGTATTCTTTCAAAGTGGTGGCACCGACAGTACGTAGCTTCCCTCGTGCCAAGGCTGGTTTTAATAAATTTCCAGCATCCATAGCACCATCAGTTTTGCCCGCACCGATAATAAGGTGCAGCTCATCAATAAAAAGAATAATGTCATCTCTACCCTCGATTTCTTTGATAATTGCTTTCAAACGATCTTCAAATTCACCGCGATATTTAGTGCCAGCAATCAAGGCACCCATATCTAAAGATAGTAACTGTTTATGCTTGAGATTCTCTGGGACATCACCAGCAATAACTCTTCGGGCTAGTCCTTCAGCAATCGCAGTTTTTCCTACACCTGGTTCACCAATTAATACCGGATTGTTTTTGGTACGACGAGAGAGAATTTGCATGACCCGCCGAATCTCGTCGTCACGGCCAATGACAGGATCTATTTTCCCTTCTTGTGCCTGTTTGGTTAGGTTAATCGTATACTTTTCTAATGCCTGATACTTACCTTCTGGATCAGGGTCAGAGACTTTTTGCTGGCCCCGAACTTTGGCCAAAGCCTGGAGAGTTTTTTCGTAAGTAATCCTGGCATTATTGAGTAAACGTTGAGCATCACTTTTGATATTTAACAAAGCCAAAAAAATGTGTTCAGTAGAAATATATTCGTCACGCAATTTCCCTGCTTCACTCTCACCACTACTCCATATCTGTTTAAACTCTGGAGCAATATAGGTGGTCTCGCTGCCAGATACTTGGGGATATGTTTTAAGCTGGGTTTCAATGTCAGTAATGAGATGGTTCTTGTTTACTTCAAGACTTTTCAGTAAAGCGGGCACAATACCACCCTCTTGCTTCACTAAAGCGAAAAGCAAATGAGCTGCTGTGGCCGTTTGATGCTTATGTTCTTCAGCAATTTGTTGCATATCCTGCAATGCTTCACGAGCCTTATTAGTAAGTTTTTCGATATTCATAAATAGGCAAATTAGCACTCTGAATTATAGAGTGCTAGGTTTTGCCCGTCAATATTATGAACTGAAGTTTAGCTATTAAGCGGCTTGTGCTACAACACTACTGTGACTGTCTATATAGGTGCGAATAGTCCACAATTGTTGTAGATTTGTGCCTAGTTCTTTTTGTCTTGCAGTCCTTTCTGTTTCCTGGGTAATTGTTTGTGATCTATCCATAGCATCTGTGATCGGCTTTCTGGTATCGTCAATAATAGTTCTGATGTCTTGAGCTAATGGCAGGGGAATTGATTGCCCATGACCAATGAGTGGGATAGCGGCATTGATCGTGGCTATGTGTCGTTCCAGCTGATCTTTGTTGGCCGGATTGCCAGTCGATAGCATTGCTCTGAAAAACATAAGACGTTGCTGCAAAAAGTCATAGGTTAATCTTGCTTCTGGCGCAAGCTGTAACTCTATTGTATTAGGAACTTCGCGAACAGCAGTCGGTGGTGGCGGAGTGGAGATAAATTGTTGCGCTCTTTCTCTCAGAAGCTGAATCTGAGCAGCATATTCTTTACCTTTGGGAGTAGTCGGTCCTCCTTGGCTAGTAATGATAAACTGTAACACAAGCTCCGTATTACGATCTTTACTAGCAATTAATCTTAATACTCTTGCTAAAGCATCTCCAGTAATTTCGGGTAATGTATCTGCTGATTTGCTCATGATATTCTCTGTAGGATTGAGTAGTGTATGCAGTACTTTTTTCTGTTGGCCATGATTGGCTGGAACTTCCTGAGCCTGCTTCGCTATCTGTGTTAATTGGGCTAAATGAGCTTTGATCGCAGCTTCTGCTAATGCTACCTTTCTTCGTTGGGCCTCTTTCCTTAAATTAGCAATTTGACCTAAATATTCGCGTGCTTTATCGGGATTAGCCAAAGAGCTGGTGATTTGATGGAGAGTGTTTTCCACTTGGCCATTGAGAATACTAAGCAATGCCTTATCTCTTTCCTCCTGAGTCAAGTCTCGAAGTTGAGCAGCTGATGTGTTAAGAATATCCAAAATACTCAAACCTTCAGCTTTACTAAGGACTGCATGTAAAATCTTTTTCTCCTGACCAGGATTAACGGCAATTGGTTTGCTAGCGTCTATGCTATTATCTACACCACCAATCCCGTCATTTAATTGCATGTCATTCATACTTTTTGTTTTCCTTTTATTGTAGCACAGTTGACACTGCTGAGCCATTTTTTGCCTGATGCTATCCGCTCAATAATTAGCTATAAATCTGTGCAACTATACTCAAGCTAGCAATAGCAGCTGTCTCTAAACGTAATACTCGTTTCCCTAAACTGAAGGGGATGGCTCCAATAGCCATGAGTTTTTCTTCTTCCTTTTCAGTGAAACCTCCTTCGGGACCAATAATAACTACAACTTCTGTGACAGCAGTTTGTTTTTGCGGCAATAATGCTATGAGGTTTTGTTTTGTCAGTAAGCTCGCGAATAGCACCATTTGCTGTCCTTGGAAATGCAAGGCTGATAATTCACTAATGCCGAGAACTTGGGGAATCTTTATTCTGCCAGACTGCTCAGCAGCTTCAATGATGATTCTATCCATGCGTTCACTTTTAGGTAAGGAATGTCGTTGCGTTCTTGCTGTGATCAATGGAATAAACTTAGTGACACCCAATTCGGTCCCTTTTTGTAAAATCCATTCCCATTTGTCTGCCTTTTGGGGCAAAGCTTGGATAAGGGTAAGAATATAAGGAAGCTCTCTATCGACACTATTCTGGGCGAGGATTGTTAGCGTATAAGTGTTATGCTCCTGTGTTGCTATTTTACAAAGATATTCTTGACCATTTTGATCAAAGAAAAGAAAGGAATCATCTAGCTTTGCCCGCAGCACATTTTTGAGCTGATAATATAAATCACTGTGCTCTTTACTATTGAGAGTGAACTTTTGATCAATGATCTGAGGGAGTGATGATAAATAGAATCTATGCATAAACTAATTGAATATCCTTAAATAGAGAAAGCTTAGATATCATTTCTTACAATAGAAGAGATGTATATTACAGAATACTAAATAGACATTGTCAAATGTTAAAAAGTGTGTAACAATCATCCCTTCATTTATTTTATCTATGAAAAAGCTGGCAATTTGTCTATTGGCGCTAGTAGCTCTACCAATACTTTCACTTCATTTCTTGGCGGCAAAAGCTGATACAGAAATTCTGCCAAAAGGGGAAGAACTTTCTAATGCGACTCCACAAGAACCAATAGATTGGGCACATTTTGCTGACTTTCTAAAACCAGTAAATGTTTTATCGCCTAGACAGCATGAAGTATTGAAAAATAATCCCCGCAAAGCCGGTATTGGTTGGGAAAAGCTAGTTGATGCGATGGACTATGAAGTGGAATTGGCTTGTGAATTTTGTGCTGATAGCAAAGTGGCATGGAGCAAAGTAGTGCGTAAAAGTGTGCATTATTATACCCATTGGATCACTCCTGCTTTGGCTCATGAAGGGAAATATCGTTTCCGTGTTCGTGGTATTGCCCAAAGTGGCTTGATGGGCCCATGGTCAGACTATCGTTACTTCACCTATGATACTAAGCCCATTGTCTACCTTCCCAAGCGCACAGAAACATATGGCATTGCGGCACCAAAACTATTAATGCCTCAACAAGGAGAAATGTTTAAACCTTCAGCGACTGTGGATGCAGTGTGGGAACCATTGGCAAAAGTACTTTCTTATGAAGTTGAGCTTGGTTGTCGTCAATGTAAAGCAAATCAAGAGTGGATCACTACGAAGCACACAACCCTAGACACCACATTACACTTAGATTCTTTTCAAAAGAGTCAAGAATATCGTTTTCGAGTAAGAGCACTTGATACCGCCGGGAAAATGGGCATTTGGTCAGATTATCGCTATTTTACTATTCAAGAGTAGCAAAAAAATTCTGAATGCTGAATGCTGAATTGAGGTAGGAGGCTACGCGGCTTTTTCAATTTTATTGAAAAAGTTATACATCATTGTTTGCTCAACAACTTTCGTCCCACTGTCCATTCCGAATTCAGAATTCCGAATTTCGAATTCTTTTGCTATTATCCTTCCGCTTTAGCCTTATTTATGTCCTTTGATCCTGCTGTTATAGAAGCAAAATGGCGAAAACGTTGGCAAGATGAAAAAGTATATCGTACCCCTAATAATCTCGATCGGCCAAAATGTTATGTGCTTGATATGTTCCCATATCCCTCAGGGGCGGGACTGCATGTCGGTCATCCGCTAGGCTATATTGGCTCGGATATTATTGCTCGTTTTAAACGCATGACCGGCCATGATGTATTGCATCCTATGGGTTGGGATGCATTTGGTTTGCCAGCAGAAAATTATGCGATCAAGACAGGCACCCATCCGCGGGTGACTACGGAAAAAAATATTCAAAATTTTCATCGTCAATTAGAAAGCTTTGGTTTTTCTTATGATTGGGAAAGAGAATTGAGTACAGTGGACCCTAAATATTACAAATGGACACAATGGATTTTTGTGCAATTATTTAAGCAAGGTTTGGCCTATGAAGCAGAAATGCCTATTAATTGGTGTCCTAGCTGCAAAACTGGCTTAGCTAATGAGGAAGTAGTAGATGGTGCCTGTGAACGTTGTGGTACTACGGTAGTGCGGAAAGATTTGCGTCAATGGGTACTAAGAATTACCAAATATGCTGATCGTTTATTAGCTGGTCTAAAAAATGTTCATTGGCCAGAGAAGACTCGCATTGCTCAAGAAAATTGGATTGGTCGAAGTGAAGGAACAGAAATCCATTTTGGTTTAGAAAATAAGGAAGAAAAAATAACCGTCTTTACCACTCGTATAGACACTATTTATGGTTGTACTTATGTAGTCTTGGCCCCAGAGCATCCTTTGGTTAGCTCATTGGTTACGGCTAAACAAAAGAAGGAAGTAGAGCAATATATCGACACTACTAAGAAAAAAAGCGATTTGGAGCGTACCGATCTCAACAAAGATAAAACTGGTGTCTTCACAGGTAGCTTTGCCTTGAATCCTTATACCAATGAGTATGTTCCTATCTGGTTAGCTGATTATGTTTTGGGTCACTATGGTACTGGAGCGGTGATGGCCGTGCCGGCTCATGATGAACGTGACTTCGAATTTGCTCAGAAGTATCAATTGCCAATCAAAACAGTCATTGTGCCGGAAAAATTAACTTTAGATAATCAAGTTTCTCTGTGGACTAAAGATTTCTCTCCAGAAGCGGCTGGTATGCAATTGCCTTATTGTGATGATGGTATTTGTATTAATTCCGATACTTTAAGTGGTTTAACTAGTGAGACTGCTCGCAAGAAAGCAGTTGAGTTGGGAATGGCCAAAGGCTTTGCTCAACAGAAAGTGAATTATCGTCTGCATGACTGGGTATTTTCTCGGCAACGTTATTGGGGAGAACCAATACCAATTGTGCACTGTGAATCCTGTGGGCCTGTGGCTATACCGGAAGAAGAATTGCCCTTATTGTTACCTGAAGTAGAAAAGTACGAACCAACTGGTACCGGTGAATCACCTTTGGCTAGTATTACGGAATGGGTCAATACCACATGTCCTAAATGCCAGAAACCAGCGAAAAGAGAGACCAACACTATGCCTCAATGGGCGGGCTCTTGTTGGTACTTTTTGCGCTTTATTGATCCTTTCAATGAGCAATCTTTAGCTGATTACGATTTGTTGAAACGTTGGATGCCAGTAGATATGTATATCGGTGGTTCTGAGCATGCGGTGCTCCATCTGCTTTATGCCCGTTTTTGGAATATGTTTTTGTATGATATCAAGGTGGTGCCTTATGAAGAACCCTTCAAAACTTTGAAACATCAAGGAATTATTTTAGGTGAAAATAGCCAAAAAATGAGCAAATCTCGCGGTAATGTAGTGAATCCTGATGTGATAATTAATCAATATGGCGCGGATACGTTTCGTTTATACGAGATGTTCATGGGACCATTTACGGAAATGAAGCCGTGGAGTACCCAATCGATTGAAGGTGTGTCACGCTTTTTAAGCAAAGTTTGGCGTTTGCTAGAAAAAACTCTTACTGGGGATGAAGAGAATGAATTAACGTGTTTAGTTCATAAAACAATTAAGAAAGTAGGAGAAGATATTGAAGCACTCTCTTTCAACACAGCGATTAGCCAAATGATGATATTGGTGAATGCTTTAGGAGAAAAAGAAACAGTGTATCAGCCTTACTTAGAAGCGCTGCTAAAATTACTAGCACCTTTTGCTCCTCATATAAGTGAAGAGCTCTGGGAAAAGTTGGGGCACACATCCTTCTTGGTATCGGAAAGTTGGCCGCACTATGAAAATCGTTATTTAGTAGAAACAGAAATTGAGATTCCCATTCAAGTAAATGGAAAAGTTCGAGATGTGATGAAAGTAGCAGCTGATATTGAGAAAGAGGAAATTCTAAGCCGGGCAAAAGCTTCACCAGCGGTAGCAAAATGGTTAGAAAGCGGCAAGCTGGAAAAGGAAATTTATATACCTGGGAAAATGGTGAATTTGGTGGTTAAGTAACTATGCATACCAATACTATCGGTGGTTCATGAGTGCTAATGATTACAAGCTCCATCAGCATCAGATCCCTCCCTTCGATTCCACTCAGGGCAGGCTTGCGCTCGGGATGACAAGTGTGTGTGTTTATTCACCAAACAAGCTGGTCAGTTTTTGCTTAGGTAAGAGACAATTGACCAATTTGTTTGAGTGCCATTCCCTTGTCTCATTGTCATCTCGACCTCGTGGAGAGATCTGATACTGATAAAGTTAACAATTTTTGTTTGCCTATAACTTAACAATGAGCTTCTATTTTTAATTAAAACTATCAAAATCAATCTCATCAAGTTCAGCCATAGTCTCATCAATACTATCGAGCTCAGATTCAAAGTCACTGCTCGAGGTAGTAGTGCTGAACGGTTGATTCGTTTGTTTTACTTGTAGTCCTCGATAAAGGACCCTGGCCATTTTTGCTCGTAGGAATTCATTATGAATGCCATAATAATCACCATTGGGGAGAGCTGAAAGATTGAAATTTCTGACATAGAGAATATATGGCGCCCACCAGTCAGTGGCTCGCACGTCTTGATATAAGTTTTGCGTCACGCTTGGTAATCGTAGCTGTAGACTATTAAGAATAATCTTCAAAGCTTCAATTTCAGTAACTTTATTATTTGGTTTAAATGTTCCATCTGGATAACCTTGCAAAATACCATTGCTACGAGCGGTATAAGCATAAGCATGACACCAGTTACTAGTTGGCAAGTCGGGAAAGATTGATGATTGCGGTGTAACCAAAGAGATATTGCTGGTTTTAAGGGCTATTTTGGTTAGCTCACAACGAGTCAGGCCCAATTCAGGATGAAACTTGCCGTCTTCACTGCCACTAATAATATTTTGTGCTTGCAAATAGTTAATTGCAGTAGAGTCTGGATGGATGCTGCTGACATCGCTAAAACTGGCAAAAACGGTACCAGAGGTGCCGAGCAAGAAAGAACCAATAATAAGTAACTTTTTGATCACAAGTATTTAGGGTAAATGGCTCAAGTAAATGTCTTTTTCAAAGTAAAGTGTTTTACTTTTACTGTCAAAATTTATTCTACCAATTGGGTTTGAATGGTGCTCAGAGCAGTATCAATATCGAGTGTTTGAATATCAGTTTCTAAATCATGCAACTGCTGCAAAAAATAATCGTCATTTGGGGCTACTATAGTATTGGAGTGAAAAGGCTGCAGAATTAAAAATAGCGAGCCCGCTATTGCCAAGACCGGAATACTTAACCATGCCCACCAATGATGAGACTTCATTCGCTCTCCCAAAAGATCATGTTCTAACTTTTTGACAAATTCCTTTTTTGGGCGATCCTTACTAGCTTTCAAAAGTTGAGTCATAGATTCTTCAGTTGGCATATAATAAAGGGTAAATAGTAGCAGCTTTTTTAAGGGCACGATGTTGTAATACTTTGACATTTTCTGGAGTCAATTTGAGCTGATGAGCAGTTTCTTTGATTGAATAATTTTTCAAGAAACGATACCTAAGCACTTTTCGGTATTGTCGAGGTAATTGACGTAAAATATTGTGCACGGTTTTTTCACTGTGGATTAATGGCTCATATTGCTCAGTTTGGGGGATTTCCTGGGCTAAATAATCTGCTAACGGGATCTCTTTTCCCTTTTTATAAACACTGCGCCAATGATCATTGAGGGTGAATCTTGCTATTGTGAAGATCCAAGTCTGAAACTTTGCTTCAAAACGAAAACTTTTGATGGATTGTAAAATTTTGAAAAAAGTCTGGGAAGTAAGATCTTCTGCCTCTTCTCTGTGTTGTACATGGTATAAGAAAAAACGATAGAGAGAAGTAATATAGTGATGATATAAAGGACGAAAGCTTTCTATATTACCAGCCTGGACTTTTCGGATTAAATCAGTTTCATCGTGAAGCAACATGTTCAACAGTTATCTACATTACTATAGTCGGAAGGGTGTTACGAAGAAATTACGAATTACGAATTACAAATTACGAATGGAGGGAAGGGCAGGGGAGATCACTTGTAGGAAGTCATTGTGGACTTGGCCATTGGTGATGAGGTGACCATTTACTTCTCTATCGTAAGGCTGAGCTTCGCCAGTTAAGCTGGTCATTTGGCCACCAGCTTCTTCGATAAGCACTTGAAGGGCTGCTGAGTCGTGAGCTTTTTTGCCGGCGAATATGCTTGCTAATAAATCGCCACTAGCTACTAGCATACCCATATAAATAGTGGATCCTAGGCTTACGATATGAATATTTTCTTTTCGAGCAAATTGCATGATTGTTTTGAGCAGTGTGGGATAACGGCGACTAGGTACTACCCCAATGAGCCCTCGATTAAGCGTTATTTGTTTATTGACATAGATTCGTTTTTGATTGAGGTAAGCTCCCTGGCCAGCTTCAGCAAAAAATAATCTATCCAAGAAAGGATCATAAATAGTACTTAGTATGCTTTTCCCTTGATGGACCAAGGCCAAAGCAAAAACGCAATTTGGTATCCCATGAGAAAATGGGGTGGTGCCATCGACCGGGTCACATACCCAAACAAATTCACTAGCCTGCAATTTGCTTCCTTCTTCGGCCATGATGCTATGGCTAGGATAATGAGCTTGAATCTCATCTAATACTAATTGATTGATAGCTAAGTCCGTTAAAGTCACGGGACTATTATCTTCTTTCCATTCCTTAACCATATTGTGCTGGAAATTGTTTTTGATAATGGTCCCTGCTTGATAGGCGAGGCTGATGGCGAGATCACGGTAATGCATGAGGCAGAGTCAGAATGAAGTGATGCCGGTAATTGGCATGCTTTAAAGTTGTGGTCTGATGCTATTCCACCACAAATTGGCCATTGCATCATAACCTGCTGCATTAGGGTGATTACCATCATCTGAGAGCGTGGCTGCACTATAGAAAATTGTGCTGTTATAGAAGTCAACAATAGTAGCGTTATAAGTCCGTGCTTTGGTACGAATAATATCATTGAACCCATTAGCAACTCTTGTCATTCTTTGCCTACCGGTGGCAGATTCACAGACCGCAGCTGCTCCTGTACGACGAGCTTGATCATCGACTAATCCCACGAAGATTTTAATGCCAGCGCTATGAAGACGGGACATAATCGTCTCCATATTGTCGTTATAATTAGCAATAGTTCCAGCTGAGGTGTCATTGTCATTCCAACAATCAACCCACATGTCGTTGCTGCCGATCAAAACCAATGCTGCATCTGGTCTGGCAGATACCGCTGTGCTTAATTGTCCTTCAACTAAATTCCCAGAATCATTACCGGACCGACCGATACTAATCACTCGAGAACCTGGTCTCAGTGTCTCAATACGATTTTGTAAGCGTAATGGATAGCCCCCCATCTCATGCTCATCACGATCACCTTCAGTAAGGCTATCTCCTAAGGCATAAAAAGTTAATGCGCCACTAGGCAAACGACCGCTACTAGTAGAGCTGGTGGGTGACGCTGATGGAGTTGGTGTTGGTGTAGGAGTAGGAGAGCTAGTGCTGCTAGGTGTGGGCATTGGTGAAGAAGCTGCCGGTGTTGGCGATGTCTCCTCCTCTTCGTCTTGGTCTGTGTCTTCGTCTTCACTTCCCTCGTTCTCATCGTCTTCCTCATTGTTGCCAGTCTGCTTCCGATTCGCTACCTCCGGATGGGCAGCAATATATTCGGTCAATTTGACAATAATTTTACTCATCTCCGCCCGGGTCAAATTAGCATGTGGTCTGAAACTGCCTCCATTATTAATCAATCCAATACTAGCTGCTGTAGTAACATAAGGAGCATACCAGCTCGCTCCCGCTATGTCTGAAAATGAAGAGCCATTGCCTGATACTGCTATCCCATAAACTCCCAACAGAATTTTTAATGCTTCTGCTCGAGTAACCGAATTATTAGGATGGAACATTCTTCTTTGGGCGCAGCCTGAAGAGGATCCTTGCACGGCTCCACGGACAAAAAGTGTTTGCACAAAAGTATTGCTCCAATTATTTACCTCTACATCACAAAAAGTGGTAGCAGCTGGGGACAAAGAGAGAATGCGTTGATACTCAGCTGCTTTGGTGGCCATCTTTGCTAATTCTGCTCTTGTAATGGAGCGGAAAGGAAAAAAGTTTTGGTTATTGGCAATAATACCAGCACTAACTAATTGCTCCGTATAAGGATAAAACCAATCATTCCCGCGAACATCTTGAAAAGCAGCATTGGCTAAAGGAGTCACCAATAGTGCTATGGCCCAAAATGCTATTACTTTAGTCCCAGCTATGATGTGTTTAAAAGGCATATAAGAATACTAAATACATGCCTGAGAATAGCAGGAAAAAGTGGGTATTTACATGAGAAGCAGATGACAGAATAAGAAATAGATCAATCTATCTTAAAGTCTGAGCGCTCAATTAGAATACACACTAATTACTCTTATTGGGTTTATTAGGTGAAACCACTTGGCGTAACCATTTATCAAAACCATATAGTCCAGCAGTTAACTTTGATAATGCGCCATTATTTATTCCCGGCACTTTTGCCACAGGTCCCTTTTTATCACTAATAGTTGGTTGAGCCAAACCAATAACCAAATTTTGCCATGGTGCTAATTCTTTGGCAGTGATGATCTGCTTTTGGCTCCAAGCTTGTTGCAGGCTGGCACTTGGCGCTTTCAATCCAGCCTCCTCTAACTGTTTAATTAGTGTCGCTACTTGAATATGAAGGGTGCTTTGAGAAACAATTTCTGCTACCTGGGCATTATTTTGTATGTGCCCGGTTTCAAAGAGTTGAAATAGCTCTCGGGCTACAGCGTATTGCTCCTGTTTGGCTAGCGCAAGCATGGCATCATACACTGTTCGACCAATGGCTTTTTGCCTGGTCTCTTCGACTTTGAGTGAGAATCCTCGCAGTAAAGGGTTGCGATCTTCATGAAGAATATCAAAGGCATTGTTGAGCGTTTCTGCTGTCGTGGCTGTCTCAAATATTTTGACAAATAGCCCGGCTATATCTTGAGCCTGTTCCGGAGCTACGGATCCGGCATTCATACTATGCAGCAAATACTTTTCAAAGGCCTGAGCTAATTGACGACGAACATCAATGGCTGAAGCTCTTTGCCAGTCTATATTGGCTAATGCGCTAGTTTGCTCGGGAAGATCTTTTGATTGTTCTTGGGTAATCATACAACAAGCTTAAGCAACATTACTAAAGTCCACATCGCCAATACGAGAAAGAATTTCTGGTCCCACAAAGCGCACATCGCGGCCATAGCGGAGGCGAGACATTTCTGTTGCTACTTTAGTGATTTCTTTATTGCCTTTATCAAAGTCCTTCACCGTATTTAAACTAAATGGGGGAGAAATAATATTGGCAATCGACATTTTGATACAGGCATTGAAACCTCGTAGATTGATCAAATCATTAGCAGAAAATACTGGTCCCATTTCTTTTTCCATATATTCAGCATCTTGAGCACCGATTTTGAAATTGAGCATAGTACCCACATTACCAAATACGGCATTTTTAACTTTGTCATTGTTATTTTTCACTAACTGCGCAATATACTGATGAGCGACAATCAACCCTAAGCGATATTTACGTGCTTCAGAAAGGATACTTTCAAAGGCATCAGTAACGAAGTTTTGAAACTCATCAACATACAAAAAGAAGGGTTGGCGCTCACTTTTGGCGATACCTGCTCTCCGCATAGCTGCGACCTGCATTTTGTTGACGAAAATCATACCGAGAAGATTGGCATTGATATCACCAATTAATCCTTTGGCCAACTTTACGAAAATAATTTTTTTGCTGTTCATGGCTTCACTGAAATCGAAACTAGATTTAGTCTGACCAACAATGTTGCGCATGGTGGTATTGGTCACAAAGGCACCGAACTTTGCCGCTAAGAAAGGAATCATTTCCTCTTTTTCCCGAGCACCAGTAGCGGCCATTTGTTTCGTCCAAAAGGACTTCACAATAGGATTTTTTACTTTGCTCACTTTGTATTGCTGCCACTTTTCATCCGTAAAAAGGCGGACAATATCAGTCAAGGCACCACCTTCTTCTTCGTCATCCATCAAGGTGAGACAACCATTACGAAAATAATCTTGAATACGCGGACCAAATATTTCTGGACCGAATAAGCCAATCATCATGTTCATGGCATCAAGGGCAATAAAATCTTTTTCTTCTGGTGTTTTTGCTTCTAGCATATTGATGCCCACGGGATACTTCGTGTCAGATGGATCGAAAACAATAACGTCTTGAATTCTTTCGGGTGGTATCCATTCCATACAGTCGTCTACTAATTCTCCATGAGGATCCACTACACATAGACCATGACCAGCTTTCATGTCCTGTTTTACCAGTGCCTTTTGCAGTACAGATTTACCCATACCAGTTTGACCAATGATGTAGAGGTGACGAAAACGGTCTTCAAAGTTCATGTAGACTTCGCGACTATTACCACGATAGACATTGTAGCCAATGAGTACACCTTCTTTAGCTAACACAGCCGGTGCTGCTGCAATACGGAAGTTCTGCCAATGGATAGAAGGGGTAGTATTGATATGACTATTAGGAAAATGAAAGATACTGGCAATTTCTTCAGTATTCAGTATGGCCAATTTATCGCTTGAGCCGATACTTATTGCTTTGTACCCCTTAATTGTTTTATCAGATGGGATTTTTTCATAGACAATAAATTCATTGGTAGCTGGATCATTATATTGGCCAAAAGAGCTGATCAAAGTTTCTACATGTGCTCTCGCTTTCTCTTCAGTAGCAGAAGAAGAAACAACTCTAATGACACATTTGAACCCTACTTTGCGGGCTTTCTCATTCACCAGTTTTATTTGTTCTTGTTCGACATCAGTAGGTGTATGCTTTTCTTTTTTATCATCCTTACTAAAAATGCTTTGGACAAGTTCGCCAATTTTAATCAATGGTTTAAGGAACTTGTTAACTTCTAATGATTTGCCATCACGAATCTTGCCTACTGCTTTGAGACTTTTATCTGTCCACTTTTTATCTGCAGGCATTAGTAGTAGCTGGATAGCACTACCTTCATCGATTTCCAATTGAGCTAGAGGATTGATCAAGCTATTCATAGGATCCGCACTCAAATTTCGGAAAGTGCGAATAGGGAAAATCCAATTCTTGCCCAACTTTAAAGTGGCCCCATGGTGTTCTTTCCCTTCGGTAAATATAGTTTGATCCTCACGTTTCACTAATTCAATATTGGCATCAGGATAAAAGGCAGTAATCTGCTTTTGGATCAAGCTCAAATATTCTGGCAGAGCAATGATAAAAAAGTCTATCTGACAACCATCAGGATTGCTTTTAAAATTTTTTGCTGAGAGTTCAAAACCAAAATAATCATCATCATTAAAATAAGCTTTCCAGCGACTCTTCTGGGTTTTATTCATGGCAGTAAGTACTTGCTCCATGATGGCAATCACTTCTTTGTGGTCGCCTGGCTTATTATTCGGATCAGCTTTAGGAATGGTGACCAAATAATATTGCAGCTGTTTAGCTCTTTCCGCATTTTTTTCTGCTCTTCTCTTTGCCAAGAACCACAAACATATTTTCCAGAGAGAATATGTGACCACAATGCCAATCAATACGGAGGTGAGGGAACTGTTCATTGTGTATTTATTTTGTGCTTCTAAACATTATAACACAGCTAAAGATGGCAGGAAACACGGGGAATTAGAGCTAAGAGCGAAGAGCTGAGAGCTAAGATAGGAAAAAACTCTTAGCTCTTAGCTCTTTTTCAAGCGTTTCTTCACTTCTTCATCCACCACTTGCTGAATACTGTTTAAGTAGCCATCGGTATCAAAGTTGGCCAAATCAGTGCCATAGCGTTGAATGTCTTTGTCCAATCGATCTTCTTCTCGGAGCAGGGAAATAACCTCCGCGAAAGTCTCGGGAGTCATGGTGCCTTTGTTTACTTGTTCAGTTAGCGCTAGTTTGAGCTCTTGATCTAAGGCTGATAAAGCTAGTAAATCGTGGAATTCCTGAATAGTGTGAAGATCTTGGATAGGCATAAGTATCGAATTAAGCGGCTTTGTCTTGAGCTGTTTTCACAGAAGCATTATGCTGTTTTACATATTTGCTCGCATTTCTTTTTAAGGCCGCCTTGGTCGTGGTAGAAATGTTCAGCAAGCCGTCTATTTGGCTACCAATATTCATCACTTGTTCAAGCTCAATTGGCAACAGGGTGTCATTGTCAAATTCACTTTCAGCATCAGCTGCACTGACGTTGAAGACTTGATCAAATTGACTAGCAATTTGTGGTTCGCCACGTTCACGATAAAACTTAGCTAACTGGATCAATTGACTGAGCCATGTGAGATTAGGCTGATCGATAATGTATTGGCGGGCATTTAGTTCCAATTTAGCAAGCTTTTCTGCTCTTTCCATGTTTATGTCCTGTACTTCTGCAGCTTGTTGATGATGAGTAGGGGACTCTTCTTCATCAGAGGTACCACTGCTTGCTAGAGGTAAATGCACCGTTATAGCTGGCGCAGGTTGAGCAAGGGAGGCTTCCGGTGCAGGAGATGCTAATGGCAAAGATGATCTTGGTAACTCTGGATTTGTGGGGGGCTTAGCATCTTCTTCTGCAAACTCTTCCTGTACCAGTTGATCCACAGCTTTATTATGAGCGTAAACTTGAGTATCTAGCTTGCCTATTATCGCATCAGCTATTGCTTTGCGCTCTGTACCAAAGAGGGTGCGAATCTTATTGTATAAAAATTCTATTCCTTCGGTACTAATAGTGTCCGCATTTTCTTTAGCTCTTTTTAAGAGGGCGGTAAATTCTTTCTGAATATCTTCCAGGCGATCAGCTTCCACTTCATTATCAGTATTTTCTGCCATTTGAATAGCGGTAGCCAATACCGTATCAGGAGTTGCTTGTGTAAGTACAGTAGCTAATTTTTCGATAGGACGAGTAGTGTCGACAGTTTGTGATGGTAAAGGTAGATTTGTATCTGCTTGCAACTTTTTGAATATATTTTCTGGTTTTTGATCATTGATAGCTTTATCTATCTTTTTTTGAGCTTCAGCATTATGGGCTAGTACCATTTGGGTGATTTCTTGAGCAATGGTAGGATATTCACTATCCAATTTCTTTGCTTCTAGCCGGTTCTTAACCTTTTCTAGTAAGGTTGCAAGATCAACAATAGTATCTTTATTGGTTAAAGCTTGTTGAATATCAGCTTGGATATTTTCTGCCATTAATCTTCTTTGAGCTATTTCAAGCATGGCCACACGATCTTTGGCTTTCATTTTGCTAGTTAACTTAGCCAAGTCTAATGCCATGGCAGCTTGGCCTTTAGCAATTTCTCGATCAATTTCTTTAAAGTCTTTGCCTCGGGCAATACCTGTTAAACGATCACGAATGGCTTGTTGGCGCGTCAATGCTTCGGCCAGCTTAGTGGCTAATACTTTTGGCTTGTCGGAATTTTTAGCAGAAAGGTTTTGGGCAATCACTAACTTTAGCGCTAACCGATCTTCTAATGTTAGCTCAGGATGACTACTCAAAAAACTATCGATAATATTGCTTGGTTCGGCAACTTCGGGAATAGCTACTTTTTCTGCTTTGTTACGATTTAAGAGTTCTTTTGCCCAACTTTTTGCACTTGCCAGGCCATCTTTCATTCTTTGCATTGCTGTTTCCTGTAGCAAATCACTATCTAAAGTAGGGGCAGTCTTGGCGACTTGTTCATTAGTAAGGCGCGGTGGCTTTGCTTGAGGACCTTTTGGCAGAACAACTGCTTGAGGAATATCAACTGGTTGCAGAACGGGAGCCTGTACTAAGGAATCAGATTGTGTCACAGGTTTATTAGCGTCAATAACGCCATCTTCATCTGGCGGTATCGCTTCTGCTTGAGTTTCTGCCTTGTTGGTAAGGCTAGTGGTTAGTGTGGAATCATCAAGAATGCTGTCGGGGACTTTTACTGGATTCTTGATGGCTTGATTATGTTCAGCAATATCATCACGAACACGTTGGAGTAATTCTTTACCTTTTACATTGTCAGCAAAACCTGCTTCATTTAGTAAAGCCCCTACTTTGTAAGCAAAAGTATCGTCTACTTCTTTTGTTTTGTTAGTCTCCAATAAAGTGGCAAGTTCTCGCTGAATGTTATCAGCCAAAGTGTCTAATACTTTTTGATTATGTTCTGCCACTGCTCCATTGATACTTCGCAATAGAGTTACTTGTGTGCTGGTTTTGTCTAATCCAGCTTTTTCGATAATAGGTAGCGCAGCGGAATTAAAAAATATGTTGAGCTGAGCAGCCCCAATTCTTTTTAGGCTATATTTTGCTAAAAATGCATCGAAAGGAGCTTTAAGATCGGTTAGTATTGTCTCTTGTAAGGCTTTTTGACCACTTTCAATGCCTTGTGTTTTTCTAGTAATATTAGCAGTTACATCGTCTTTGTGGCCTATGGTTTTTTGTAAGTCCTGAATCTTTTGATCATTGGTAGCTAAGAAAAGAGCCTCATCGATCGCTTTTTCATGCTCAGGGCTTTGATTAGCAGCCGTTACAATCTGCTCCAGAATGGCGACCTGATTTAACATTTCTGCTCGACCTGATACTTTCATAGGATCACCACCACTTTGTATTGCTTTATTACTGCGATCCATTACTTCAGACTTCAATATATCTATTTGATGGCGCATTGCGGCAACAGTACGTGCAGGAATTTGTGCTTGCTCAAGCTGGCTAACAAAAGTTATTAATTGCTTATTTGGGATTGGGCTTTTGGCAAGATACTCTTTCGTAGCGACAGCAAACTTTTGTAGTTCCGCAATGCGTGCTTCAACAGTTTTAATCTTTGCCAATGTCTCATTATCATTAGCTAAGCCTTTCTGAAGAGCGTCAAGGGGCGTGGTGGGTGGAGTTGGTGGCTTGATTTCAGGTAAAGCATTTGATTTGTCTGCAACTTGCTTAGCTTTTGATCTTTCTGCTATATCAGCTGGTACTGGTGGGGGTACTGCTCGTGCACGAGTAATTAAGGGAGCTTCACTTTTGCCATTAGCACTGCTGCCCAAAGGTGCTAATCGTGCTTCGGGTATGCCCTCTACGCGACTAGTACTGCTAGCCTCATCTCGTCCTGTAGCAGCTCGCGTTAATGGTTTTAAAGTTGTCGCTACCGCTTCTATTGCTTTAGCTTTTGCCGCAATGTCCGGAGTTGCTTGAGCTGGACCATGCTTTACTTCCGGTGTGGCTGTTTGTATATCTAATCTTCGTGCTGCTTCGCCCATAAAAGTATATTTAATTTTTGTTTAATGAGTATCAGTAGAATTGACATGTACTGCTTCAGCAATAACTGTTCGAGCTAGAGCTAATAATCTTTCGATATGCTGGCGCTCTTCCGGATTATTGCTAATTTCGGCTGCACAAGTGCTGATTGTTGCTCTGCTTAAAGCATTTAAACTTTTTTGCGCATCTTGCGTTGTCGCTGGAGTATGGAGAATTTGTCTTAAAGATGTTCTCTGATGTTGAAATGTATCAAGCAGATTAGTATGTAATTCAGTTTTGAGATGGGTATCGGCTTTTGGGTTTGCTTTATTGATATTGTCTTTAGCTTGATTGTATACATACCACATCATCAGTATTGCTTTTTGTAATGTCGCTTTTTTCTCGGCTCTTTTTTGTGCTTCCATGACAGTAGGGACAAATGCATCGGTAAGGTGCTCAAATAAATTAAAAAGCATCACCCACATTGGATCTTCGTGGAGAGCTTCAAATGCAGCTGGTAAAGCATCACGATTTTTCCACACAGCATGGGCTGACTTTTTCAGCTCTGAGCGCATATCATTATCATTGCTGACAACCACGGTCTCTACATCATTAGCTGGCGTATTAGGCCCGATAGTAGGTGTAGTACTTATTCTGGGTTTTAGCTCTATAACAGTGCCTGCCATAAAAATAATTTAGTGATGATAAAAAATGGATTGCAAAGAAACTTTACGAGTTTTTGCTTGTAACCATCGCTCCTCAGCCAAGAGATCTTGAGAACACATTGCTTCAAGGTCGGTACGGGAAAGAAAGTTGTCAGGTTGGGCCAAAATAAATTCAATTGCGGTTAACTCTTGAGGACTACGCAAGCGATCATTATCATCATCAGTCTGCATATACACCTTTTCATTAAGTAAGGCAGTGATAGGCAACTTTGCCAATTCTTCTGCGGAAAAAGTTAAATCAATTGCATGCTCGAGAAGGTAGTTTACAAGCTGCCTTTTGCTTACTTTAGATTTTTCCCGCATTGATTTTGCGGTGGGGACTGGCATGGGGGGATTTGTTTTGGTTTCTAGAAATTGTAACACAAAGTAGCATGAAGTGGGAAGTTTTTAAGGGTGGACGAGGCACGAGATCATAAAGACGAAGACCAAGACAAAGACGAAGACAGGAAAAAAACTAGAAAAAGTTAGAAAGTTTTGCTCATCGAAATGAAGAAGACTTGCGACCATAACAAGAAGTGTGCTGCTCAAAGTTAATCTCTCGTCTTCCGTCTTAGTCTTCGTCTTTGTCTTCCATGATCTTGTTCTTTGTTCTAAAAGGTTCTTGAGATATTTTCACCAATTGCCAATTGTTGGGTACTACCTATATAGTGCCTCTGATCTAAAAATCTCTCTTATGAAATCAAAGTTAACTGCTATTACTGTTGCAGTGATAGTCATTGTTCTGATCATCCTTGATGGTTTTGTCTTGGTCAACGCTGGTGAAGTGGGAGTGATATTTGATCGTGGTCGGGGAATATTACCGAATGCTATGGATGCCGGTATTCATCTGAAAATTCCTTTTTGGCAAACAGTGACTCATTATACTATTCGCACTCAGGCTTATACTATGAGTGTCGGTGAGGAGTATAGCGGGGATTATCCAATTGAAGCGCGGTCTCGTGATGGTCAATCAGTCAGGATAGATGCTACTGTTCTTTATCATATTACTGCAGTAGACGCGCCAGTAATTAAAACTACCCTTGGTTCCGAAGATGATTACAAAAATGTAGTTGTTACTCCGAAGGCTCGGTCTATTTTACGTGAAGTAGTAGCTCGTTATGATGCTTTGGATTTGGTGTCGGAAAAGCGTACAGAAATCGTGAGTGCGATGAATGCGGCGCTGGGTAGTAGTTTGGCAGAAAATAAAGTAACTTTGGATGAAGTAGTATTACGAGACATTAACTTTTCTCCAGATTTTGCAAAAGCAATTGAAGAAAAACAAATCGCTTTTCAAAGAATCAAGACGGCAGAATACCAAAAGCAAGAAGCTGAACAATTGAAGCAGAAGAAGATTATTGAGGCACAGGCTGAGGCGGAAGCGATTAAGCTGAAGGGAGAAACGTTACGAGCTAATCCTGCAGTTATTCAATTTGAATTTGTGCAGAAAATGGCACCACAAATTAATTGGGGAATATTGCCATCTGGAGCTTTGCCCTTGATCGATTTGAAATCGTTAACCCAATAGCAGAGATTAAGGACAAAAAACTGTAAAGCTCAAAACTATCTTAGTCCACAGCTAATACATATGGGCTTTACTAATTCACAAGAGCGACGGTCTCTAGTTCCTGGCGCAAAAGCATAGCAAATAAGGCCATGCAATCTACCGGTACACTCACGTCTAATATCAGGGTTATTGCATAGGCTGCGATTGGTATTCTCTACCGCTTCAGCAGCTAATCGCAAAGGGTCTGTCTGCAATAAGCTGGCTCTACGCAATGTCTGGCGAGCCTCCTCAGTGCGAGCTGTTTCTAGTTGTTGTAAACAAGTGTCAATGGCTGAAACATTGGCTGTTGCAGCGGTCTCAATTTTTCGTATTTTATCAGTCAAGGCAATGCAAGTGGGATGCGATACTTGTAATTGTCTAATTCTAGCATGCACACCGGCAAAGTACCCTCTGCCGTGCCGCACTACTCTCATTGTGTCGAGGGCGTTTTCTTGATCATTCAAAGATAGTCGACAAGCAACCGGTAAAGGGTGGGCACTAGTAGCACCCGGTAGTCTTAAATGGAGATTATACCTTGTTACTCTCATTTGCCATTGCCGCATCCGTGCCTCCTCAAGGGCCAATTCTTGCGCTAAGATATGAGTAGCGATCCTTGCTAATGCAGCATTTTTCTTACTGAGTGCTTGGTGTGCTAGACCTAATCCGCCTATTGGTACGAAAGCAGCGGCAATAACCGCCGCTAGAGCCCAACGATTCCGTCTGTTGTTGGCTAAGGAGGTAGCTTCTAGCGTCGCTATCTCATTATGCAAGGCAGTTTCAATAGGTGTATATATGCCTGCACGAAAATGTTCAGTAATTTGACTCTTATCCATAGAATATAAACAAGATAAGTGATTCTAGTTTCTTGGTTTTATTTCGTCAATGTCGGGCAGAGCATACTTATGCCACTTTAGTCTTTGCTTTGAAACCCTGACGTTCAATTTTTTTTGCTAGCTTCTTATCACCAGACTCAATTATTTTGCCTTTACTTAATATATGGACAAAATCAGGAACAATATGATGGAGAAAACGAGCATAATGAGTGATGACTAATACTCCAATCTTTTGTTCTTTTTTTAACAAATTAACTGCCTTACCGATAGTCTTGAGGGCATCTACATCTAAGCCTGAATCTGTTTCATCGAGGATAACATACTTAGGTTCTAGTATTAGCATCTGTAGTATTTCCATTTTTTTCTTTTCTCCCCCAGAGAAGCCAACATTGAGTGGTCTTTGGGCAAAGCTATCATCAAGATGTAACACTTTCATCTTTTTTTGTAATAAACGAAAAAAGTCGAGTGAGCTAATCTTTTCGCCCTTAATAGTTTGCCAAGCATTGCGTAAAAAATTGTTCACAGTAATGCCAGCAATTTCGGCTGGATATTGCATGGAAAGAAAAAGCCCAGTCTTGGCTTTTTCATCAGGAGGTAGTTTAGTGATATCCTGACCATTCAATACTACTTTTCCTTTAGTGATTTGATATTTGGGATGCCCCATCAAAGTATTAGCTAAAGTACTCTTTCCTGAACCATTTGGTCCCATGAGTGCATGCACAGTACCAGGCTTAATACTTAAATTGAGATTTTTAAGAATAGATTTGCCATCCACAGCAACTGAGAGAGATTTGATGATAAGAGCAAGCATGACAATTACTAATTACAAATTACGAATTACAAATGAAGGGAAAAGGATAAAGGGATTAGGCCCGTGACATGATCTCTTTGCTCTTTGCTCTTTGCTCTTTGCTCTGAACCAGTCCTTTCTGCACCGTACGTAATGACAATAAAGCACATTTCATCCTTACAATACCAATAGGAATGCCCAGCATTTTTAAAATATCTTCTTTTTTTATTTGCGCTACTTCTTTTACTGTCTTTCCTTGAATCATTTCAGTAAACATGGACATTGAAGCCTGGCTAATCGCGCAGCCATGACCATCAAAACGAATATCTTTTATTTTCTGCTTAGCATCAAACAAAATATACACGGTTATTTCATCACCACATAAAGGATTTAACTCTCTATGTTTAATATCATACTCAAGCAATGTCCCCGCATTCTTAGGTTCACGGTAATGATCGAGGATATTTTCTCGATATATTTCCTGTTCAGGAGTCAGTGCCTGATTGGTGATTTCTTGGTGGAGAGACATGCGTATAATTGCGGATTACGAATTACTAATTACTAATTGCGAGTGTACGGGATGAGGTAGACCTATCCTAGGCCTTCATGGTTGTTATGACTTTCTTGAGGCCCATAATTAAGGCGTCAATATCTTCGGCGGTATTGTAGAAATATAGGCTAGCTCTGATGCTATTCTTAATACCCAATTTATGCAAAAGCGGCTGAGCGCAGTGATGGCCAGCGCGTACAGCAATATTATTCATAGCCAAAATATGAGCAGCATCATGACTATGCACAGTATTTATGTTGAAAGAAATTACACCCGTGCGATTTACTGTGCCGCTTGGTCCATGAACAATTACTGCTTCTAATTGGCGCAATTTCTGTAAAGTATATTTTACCAATTCTTGTTCGTGTTCCTGAACACCCTGCCAGTCTAGCGATTGCAAGAAGTCGATAGTAGCCCCAAAGCCAATCACGCCAGCGATATTGGCTGTTCCTGCTTCGAAACGTTCCGGCGCTTCAGCAAAGGTGGTGTCTGTATAAGTAACTTCATGAATCATATGGCCGCCATATTCGAAAGGTGGTAATTGATTTAATAACTCCTTTTTCCCATACAATATGCCAATGCCTGTGGGGCCGAACATTTTATGGGCAGAAAAAACGACAAAGTCAGCGTTCAATGCCCGCACATCAATTCGTTGATGTGGAATACTTTGGCAAGCATCTACTACTACCACAGCACCTACATTGTGAGCATGCTGAATAATTTGCTCGAGAGGAGTGATGGTACCTAAGACATTGGAAGCATGAGAACATGCTACTACTTTAGTTTTTTTAGTGATAATAGTTCCCATGTCTGTAAGATCTAGAAGGCCATCAGCATTAATGGGAATGTATTGCAAAACCAACTGATACCTCTTAGCCAATACTTGCCAGGGAACCAAATTGCTATGATGTTCTATTTCGGTGATGACAATTTCATCTCCATGCTGTAATGATGTTGTTAACCCATTGGCTACCAAATTGAGTGCATGAGTGGCTCCACGAGTAAAAATGATTTCTTCAGGGGCAGCATTGATATAATTTGCTACTTTTTCTCGACTGTCTTCATACTTGCTGGTTGCTTTTTCACTGCTCTCATAAATACCCCGATGCGTATTCGCTCGGTAATTTTGATAATAATCATTCATGGCCGTTAGTACCGAGTCTGGGGTCTGTGATGTGGCAGCATTATCTAAGTACACCAGGTTGGGCTGATTTTTGAAAATGGAGAAGTGTTTTTTGAAAGCTTGTGGAGAAAAAGGCATGTGAGAATTACGAGTTACGAATTACTAATTACGAATGTGTAAAGAAAGGAATTATAAATGAAGAGGCGAGGTGTAGTCATGAATTAGGGCACAAAGCGCCAGGTTGGAGAAGTATTTTAGGACATCGCTGTAAAATCCTTGTACGATGAGACTTTCCGCTTGCTCATAAGAAAAGCCTCGTGATTGTAAATAGAATAATTGCTCCTGGTCTAGATTACTCATACTAGCACTGTGGCTGCAACTAACTGAATCATTAGTAATATCCAACATGGGAATGGCATCAATCCTGGCTTGGGGACTAAGGAGTAATGTTTGTTCTTTTTGTTGACCAGATACCTTGTCAGCATCTTCTGTAATTTTGATCATACTGCGATAAACAGTATGTGATCTATCTCTAAGAATTACTTTGCTCAGCATTTCTGAAGTGGAACCAGCTCCTTCATGGTGCATGCCCACAAAAAGATCGTGTTTACTTTCTCTTGAGCCAAAATCAATATGCCCTTGGAATGCAGCGCTTTCGGCTCCCGCTAATTGAGTAGTGACATGAGACTGAACTAGGTCAGCATTGCGAATTAGTTCCAAGCCAGAATATTGAGCTTTTGTCTGGATAATATTGTGTTGATAATAGTGATAGGGTTGGGGGTATTGAGGAGTGAGGTGAACCAAACTTAACTTGGCATTGGCTTCACATATGGTATGTACCAATAGCTGACTAGTAGCTTGCGTATGTTTGATAATGATATGGACATCACTGGATGCTTCCACCAAGATACAAACACAGCCGATGCTAAAGCCCGCGAATCCATCTATATCGACAGTGTAGGCATCAGCAGCTTTGGTGTTTGCGGGAACATGGATCAGAATTGCAGATTCTTTCACTTTGGCCAAAATTCCCTTAGGTATGATGGTAGCAGCAAAAGCAGTATTTAAATCAAATAAAACATTGAATTTTTTTCCCGCTTTTATTAAGGGAATACTCTGTATCGTAGTTTTACTAGCAATATGATAAGTAGCTGCAGAAAAGTGATCATCACTGATCGCTGGTAGCAAAGCAAAAATGCCTAATCCATATTGTTGCTTCTTAATCTGTTTGCTTAATTCTTTGTCCATATATTAGCCAACAGCTCCCTCCATCTCTAAAGCGATTAATTTGTTTAGCTCCACTGCATACTCCAAGGGTAGTGCTCGTACGACAGGATCAATGAAGCCACTAACTATCATCTGAATTGCTTGTTCTTTGCTTATTCCTCGACTCATTAAATAGAAAATCTCATCGTCGCTGATTTTTCCCACACTAGCTTCATGAGCAATGATCGCAGTGTCATTTTCCACTTTCATCACTGGGTATGTTCGTGAACTTGATGTTTTATCAAAAAGTAAGGCATCACAATGAACACTTACTTTGGCATGATGGGCCCCAGGAGTAATGCGCACTTGGCCACGATAACTAGATATGCCGCCGCCTTTGCTAATGCTTTTGGCTCTAATAGTTGAAGTGGTATGGGGTGCGACATGAATCACTTTTGCGCCGGTATCTTGATCTTGTCCCGGGCCAGCAAAAGCAATACCCAGACTGTCAGAATGAGCACCTTCACCGCGCAAGACACTACAAGGATAGAGCATGGTGACACCGCTGCCCAAATTACCATTAATCCATTCTACGGTAGCATTTTTATCTACTACTGCCCGTTTAGTGTTCAAATTGAATGTATTTTTACTCCAATTCTCAATACTGCTATAACGCATACGAGCGCCTTCATGAACATGAAGTTCCACACAGCCAGCATGCAATGCACTGGCCTCAAAACGAGGGGCAGAGCAACCTTCGATATAATGAAGCTCAGCACCCTTATCAAGGATAATAAGTGTATGTTCAAATTGGCCACCAGCCTGGGCATTCATCCGGAAATATGCTTGTAAGGGGATAGATACTTTCACTTTTGGAGGGACATAAATAAAAGTGCCACCACTCCACACAGCCGCATGCAACATCACAAACTTGTGATCATTGATGCCGACACAATCTGTCATGAAATATCTTTTTACTAATTCAGGATATTTGTGAACTGCAGTATCCATGTTTTCGAATATCACACCTTTTTCTTCCCATTCCTTTTTGAGATTGTGATAGACCACATCGCTGTCATACTGTGCTCCGACACCGGCCAAGGCTTTTCTTTCAGCTTCAGGGATACCAAGCTTTTCGAAAGTATTACGAATATTCTCAGGAACTTCTTCCCAAATCTTTTTTTCTTCAGTATCAGGACGGACAAAATAAACAATTTGGTCTAGATCCAGCTTGGCCAAACTAGGACCAAAGCTGGGCATCGGTGTCTCAACAAAAAGCTGATAAGCAGCGAGCCGCTTTTTGAGCAGCCATTCCGGTTCATTTTTTTGCTTAGATATCTCACGCACTACCGCTTCAGTTAAACCTTTACCTGAAGCATATTTATTATGCCCTTTGTCAGCATGATCATAGCGGGAGCGATCGATAGTGATGTCAGAAATGCTTTTGGGACTCATAAGAATAAATTCTATACTCTAAATTCCAGATTGAAAATATTACAGCCATTACAGGCAAATTGAGGATTATATTGATATTTTGTTTCCCGGCCTTGTTTGCTTGCTATTACTACTCCGGCAGAGCTCAGCATAGCCAAATGATGCGATATGGTTGGTTGGCTCACGGCAAGTTCTTTTTCTAAAAGCTTAACCTGATTGATACCAGCACGCACCTTGCTAAATATCTTTAATCTAGTTTCGTCTGCGAGAAGAGCAAAGCATTGCGAACATTTCTTGGGAGTACAAGATGGCATTGATTCATAGATAGATATCTATAGGATAATAGGGATAATTTAGGAAAAATCAACCATGAATCACTCGCGGGGCTCGGGTACATGGGGTGGCCGCATCTGTTAGTAACGAAATTACAAGAGTGCTTTTATAAGCAAAGAGTACTCTGGTATAATAGAGCTAAGAGCAAAATTAAAAACAAAACCTATGTTCAAAAAGGCGCGAATAATTATCTGGATATTGCTAATTATGGGTATAGGAGAACTGTGTTTGGCCTATGGTAATTATCGTAATACCCAAGCATTTCTTGATAAGGCAATCAAAACACATGGCACGGTAACAAAAATAGCTGGGCATATAGACAGCGATGGAGATTATATGTACTCACCGGTGATCACTTTCACAGACCGTCGAGGAAAAGAACATACTTTTGAATCTGCTACATCGTCCAATCTACCTGCTTTCGAAGAAGGCGATAGAATAGAGGTGCTCTATGATCCTGCTGACTTCAAAACAGCCCAGTTAAACAGTTTTGCTGACTTACATTTAGGCACATTGATTTTGGGCATTATGGGCGGACTATTTACGCTTATTAGTGGAGGAGTGCTTTTTTCTATGCATAAACGGAAGCAAAAGATCGAATGGCTCAAACACAATGGCCAGGTAGTAAAAGCAAAAGTTTTAAGTGTGGATCGTAATACTAATCTCAAAGTAAATGGTCAATCGCCTTATGTAATTGTGACTCAGTGGCAAGACCCAATGGGTGCTATTCAAGTCTTTCGTAGTGATAACATTTGGTTCGATCCCAGTCAGTACGTAAAAGATGAAATAGATGTATTTATTGATCCTAATAATATTAAAAGTTATTGGGTGTCATTGGAGCAATTGCCTAAAGTGGCTGCGTGAAAATCCCTACAATTTGTCATCCGTAATTATTTCTAGTAAATTGCGCTCTTGTAATTTGTGTTCATGCGTTCTTTACATAAACAATCTGGACTTCGGGGGGATATGCTATTAATTGGTACTCCTAGTAATAGTGGCCAACGCCCCTCCAATCCAAAAGGAGTAAAAGTCTTTTCGGAGATAGTAAAAGAGATCTGTCTTGCCGGTTATGCGCCACAAACACTATGTCTCGACTATACTTCACCGGTAGAGCAAGTACGTGCTGTCCTACATGGCTTATCTTTGGTCAAAACAAAAATAATAGTGGTAGCTGGCGATGGCTCCACAACAGTTGCTCTCAATGCGATAAGGGCAGTGCAAGAAGAGCGTTGTGAAGGTCAAGTAGAAGTGTTAATCAGTCCCGGCGGAACGGAAAATCTCTTGTCGCGACATTTAGGTACTGGCAGAAAAGCTGTTTGGAAGACCTTTTTACGAGGGGAAGGATCTTTACAAGATTTGAGAATAAGAGAGCTGCGAATCACTGACGCTGCTAGTGGAGAAGAAATTTTTTGTGGCCCTTGGACAAGCTTCTGTGGGGTAGGTGCAGTAGCGCGCTTATTAGTCCACTATGAACCTCAGGACAGAAAAAGGACAGTCACAGAAAATGTGCTAAGAGCATTATGGACTGCTTATCCTGAGGCCGTAGCAGATGGCTATGTGCCTGATGAATTCGCTGGTGTTACCCAACGTCATTTAGGATCGCCAATAGATTTGGGACCATGCCATGACTATCTTCATTCTGACCTGATAGGTTCGATATCAATTACTGCTACTAGTCCTAGGGATGCTGTTACCAAGTTTGCTACTTTGCTGGCAGCGACACATTCTCCTTGGCGGGATACATTGCTGCATGGTCAACTATCCACAGCAATGCCTGCCTGGGAGTTAGTTAAATCTATCCGTCCTAGCCATCAGCGAACTCATAAGGTGACTCATCAAGTTCGCGCTGGTGATAAAAGGCATATTCACCTCGATGGTACACCAAAAGTGGTTTCATTTGCTAAACCAGGAAATGTTGAAATCTCTTTAGCCACGAGACCAGGTACACTCAAGATATTTAGCACGAAGTAAAAAATTAATTGCGGATTTTATACTTGCTCTTTATTATCTTGATGAATTAGCTTGAACACAATGAATAGAGAACAAGAATTGCTGGCGAAGATGCATGTGCCAGCTAGTCTTTTAGCTTTACCTGATCTTTTTCGACATCTCTTAGCATTTTGGCAACACACCTCGTTATTCAAGCGGAAATGTGATCGTACTGGTAAAGACGTTATCTCTGTTTTTAGTAAAGATTGTCCCTATCCGGTGTGGTATCGAGATGAGTGGATTAAACACGCTAATCCTCCTCAAGCAGAATTTGATTCTAATAAGCCTTTTTGGGGGCAACTTTGGGATTTGTTTCAACATTGTCCCTTGCCTCATAATGTCTGCATTAATACTGAGAATTGCGAATATACCGATGATTGGTGGTATTCAAAAAACTGTTATCTGAGTCACTCTGGTTTTCAGTGCGAAGATGTCTACTATTCATATCGGGTAATCAACTGTCGTAATTCTTTTTTCTGTGTGTTTAGTAACAATTGTGAGCTTTGTACTGATGTTATTAACTCTACCAATTGTTACAACTTAACCTATGGCTTGGATTGTTCTCAGTGTCGAGACTCAGCTTTTCTTTTTGATTGTCGCAACTGTAGTGATTGCATGTTCTGTTTCAATTTGAGAAACAAACAGTACTGTATTGAAAACAAGCAATACAGTAAGGAAGAATATGAGCAAAAGAAACAAGAGTATCATTTCAGTTCACGAAAAAGTTATGATCAAGCAAAAGAGCACTTCAAAAGTTTATTGCATACTCAAGCCTGGTGGCGAGCACAGCACTTAGATCAGACAGAAAATGCAATGGGAGATTATTTACGCGAAGTAAAAGATAGCTCAATGGCATTTTTTATTGATAAGGGGCAGGACATCGTCAATACGTGTCGCGCATTTCAAGTAAAAGATGTTGTGAACTCAGTAGGATGTTTTGGCTCGGAGTTGGTAGCCTATACTGTTTTCCTAGGCTCTGAAGGTGTTTACGACATTAAGTATTCAGTAAATTTAGTTGATAGTAAATTTATGGAATATTGTATGTATTGTGCTAATTGTGAGCACTGCTTTGGTTGTGCGGGTTTAGTAGGAAAAAAGTATTGTATTCTCAATAAAGAGTATTCTCCTCAAGAGTATGATAAGAAGTTGGTTGAGATAAAGTCACATTTACGAGCTAGTAATGAGTACGGGCAATTATTTCCAGCCTATTTTGCTCCAGGCGCTTATGAAGAAAGTTTAGCTACCGTATATTTCCCCTTGAGTAGAGATGAACAGGCGAGACTACAATTTCGGGTAAAAAAAGATGAACCATATAACGCTAGTGATTACTTACCTGTATCAGCACTACCCGATGATATTCAAGCGATGGAAGAGAAAGTTATGCAAAAAGGTTTCTGGGATGAAGTAGCCAAAAGGCCATTTACTATTCAAAAATTTGATCTAGAACATAGTAAAAAGCAGCAAGTTCCTTTGCCCAATTGTTTCTATGCTCGCCGTATTAATGAAAACTTCTCTTGGATGCACTTTGATGGCTCTGCTCGTGAAACGCTCTGTGCTAAAACAGGTCAAGCCATAATGACCACTTTGCCCAAAAGTTTAGATGGTAGAATTGTAAGTGAATCTGCTTATCAGCAAATTTTACATTGAATGTATGGATGCTATGGTCCCAGAATTTATTCCTGTGCTACTGGTTTTGGTTATTGCTGGTATTATAATCTTTTTACCAAATCGGAAGTCAATCAATGAAGAAGTGCCTGCTAAGGTATTGGCCTGCAAATTAACTCAAATGGAGGGGGAGAATACGTATGATTTATTTCCCGCTTTTGATGTTGATTTGGAGGTGTATCGACCGACTGAAGAACCCTATCGTGTTCAATTTAGTCAAATGTTGTATCCGGGACAATATGCGCCAAAAGTAGGAGAGATGGTAACTGTACGACTTTGTAAAAAGTTACCAAACCAAGTAGTGATTATTAACTTGAAGAATATAAATAGGACCTCATGAAAATTATTAATTTGCTTATCAAAAGCTGCTTTATCGGGTATATTTGCGTCTTTTATTAATTCTATGTATTCAATAGAACAAAGAGAATCGACTCCGTTAGGTGAAGGTGCTGAGCAAATAAAACGGCATATGAATGCTATCTTGGCTGAGGTAAAACGACTGGTACTGCGTGATGCTGCAGGTGCCAATATTGCCGCTATTCAGCCACAGAAAATATTTTCTGGACGTCTTTTCCGCTGTTTTACGATGAAGGATGGTACTGGAACTATACAGGTCTTTTTGGAAACAAACTGTGCTCAAAATGACAATGCCAATACGCATCGGGCTGAGCTAATTGTGACATATCATCCTACAATTCCATTAACTGTCTCTTGTCTCAATCAAGTAACAAATGAGCAACCATTCCATCCAAACTATATTGAGTTGCGTATCCATCTTTTTGGTGCTGATAGTGACTCAAGGCCATGGCTGATGGAGATCATGTGTCGTGGCAAGCAGAATGTTCCAGAAGGTATATGGCGATTGATAGTGCAAGGTGGTGACGATACTGTGGATGACAGTATCGGCCAACGTTATACGATCAGTGTGGCCAGCGAGCCGGGATTGATAGACGCCATGGAAGATGACACTTTCATTGCTAAAAATGACACGGTAGGTTCAGATAAAGAAGTTAAAGCAGCTGTGCCGTTGGTGACTTTAGTCGCTAGTCAATTATTTCGTCAGGGGGAAAAGTTAACGGAAATTAGCACTCAAGAAGTTCAGCGTCGTCGCCTTCGGCAAGTAGTAGCTAAATCCGCCTAGGTTTATCTGGCTTAATTGCTGCGATGTGGTTTGGTGAATGGCAAAAGCTGAGAATATCGTGACTGCACATGTTCATCGCACTAAGGATATACAAGGAATAATTAAACTATGAAATCAATCTCACGCCTCATCATTTTCCTGGTCACTTTGGCCGTAATCTGTGCTGGTTTTAGTGTGTATCAATATTCTGCTACCCAGGGTTTTTTACAACACTCGGTATGGACCAAAGGTACAGTAATTGGCTTTACTGCACATAATGACTTTGAAGGAATGAGCTATACTACTAAAGTTGCTTATGCCGATCGACAGGGCAAGCAATATATGATCGAAACAACTTTTAATGCTTCCGAGCCTGGCTATGAAGTCGCAGATATTGTTGATGTAATTTTTAATCCCAATAATCCGGCTGAGGCCAAGGTGGCTACTTTCTGGGAGCTTTATTTGTGGACTTTTCTTTCCGGTATAGCGTCCAGTGCAGCGTTGATCTCGGCAATAGTTTTATATTTTGTTATTTTAAGAAAAGTAACTTCTAATTAAAGTGCGAAAAGTATATTTCACACTAATTTATGGACCGTCTTAATGGGCAGAACAGTAAGGAAATTCTCGGTGGCATAGCAATTTTCTATCATAGGTCTGCTAACGCGAAGACAGTTTTATTTTGGTAATAGTTATAATGGGCACTGTGCCATTAAACTGCGTTTTCTCTATAGGTCCATGAGTATCTGATACCAGACTGTCGATCATAAAAATAATTATCTCATATTATTGTAACATACCAGTGAAAAAGGTTTTTATTGAGTTACTCAAAGCATTACTAAGGAGTTTGGTGTCCCTGTGTACATTTCGACAAGATAAAGTATACTCGACGTCTTGTATGAGAATAAGTATATGATAAATAAAGGACTACTCAGACTAGAAATAGAAACTCCAAATGCTGATATAGCAAAAATGATAAGAGCAGTTTTCACAGCTACAGGGGATGATCAGCCATTTTTTTGTCCAACAAAAATTGTAGAGGGAGAGCCATATAAAGGCCATGTACACGTGTTTCCACCGACTGCGGCAACGAATATTGCTATCCGAAAAATCTTTGTTGGCTCACAGTAGCTTTTTCAAAATAGACACCAACAGCTGTATAGCGGGCTTTTATTCCCACTAACCTCTTATTAAAACACACTTAATTGGCCTGCCATCCGAAGCCTTGGCGTAGGATGGCGGGACTGGCGAGACTCGAACTCGTGACCTCTCGCGTGACAGGCGAGCGCTCTAACCAACTGAGCTACAATCCCTTATAAGGCTGAACAATCAAACCAAAATAACATGTCACTGCACTCACTTCATGAGGCATGTGGAATATAAGGGAAGATAAGAGGGATGTCAAAGAAGGAGCTGAGTATACCGAATGAAGTTAAAGCACAATTCAAGCTTGCTTTGTTGGTAACACTTTTTGAAATGCTAAAGAGAATAATATTGGGAATAGCGGACACCCATTCACAAACAAGAAATGAATGATAAGATGCTTTTGTAGTATTTTATGTACCTTAACTTGCCGGGTGAATTTGCCATAATTATGGCCTAACAAGTATTTTGTTTTCTTTTTTTACAGTTCTCATAATTGAGATTCTTTTTAACCTTAGCCATGAGCTAAGGAAACTTTCGAGATGC